>CACWIL010000168.1 GCA_902760905.1 uncultured bacterium | reverse complement strand
TTCCGTCTTTTAAATCTTCACTCTTTTTCATGTGGAATTTTATAGATGAAATTATTTCTTTTTCTTCCGGTAAATCAATTTTTAAAATATTGCCAAATCTGCTCAAGGATGCTTTGTCCAGGTTACCGGAATCAGGATTTACGTTTGTTGTACCGACTATTTTTACATTTTTAAGCTCTTTAATTTGATCTAAACCGTTAAGAAAAGCTGTTCTGTTTTCTGCCAGATGCAAGTTATTAGAACCGCATTTTTCCCTTGGAACAAGCAATGCATCTATTTCATTAAATGCGACAAGAAATTTTTTGTTTGGATTTGCATTTGCTTTTTCTGCAAGACGCTTAAATACACCCTGTATTTCAACTGAAGTTTGTCCGATAAACGGAGATGAAACATCTGCAAATTGTACTTCCGAATATTCTGCTCCTATTTCATTTGCAAGAAGTTTAGCACTAAATGTTTTACCCGTTCCTGATGGTCCCCACATTATGATACATTGTTCAGGAGAATCAACTCCTGCCCGTTTCATAACCTCATCACTTAAACCGGCAGTGTCTTTTATATTTTGTATAAATTTTCGAACTTTTTCATTAACACAGTCATCCGTTAAGGCAGGGAAATTGTCTTTCTTGGAAAAATCTTCCCAAACCATTTTAATATTCTTCATTCCTTCGCCTTTTCTTGCTTTTACCATGGCATATATCTGAAGGAGTAAAGAACCGACAAGCCCGACTGCTATACCGACGCTGCTGTATGCAAGCAATTTGTTCAGCTTTTCTTGTTTATTTTGCTTTTTCTGCATGTCTTTTTGCAGTGTCATAAGTTCAAGTGTATCATCTCCGTAATCAGCCGGAAGCGGAGGTGTGTTATTTTTCTGATTAAACATTGAACCTGATTGAGTATAATCTGCTCTGAAACTTGTTGGTGATATTGTTAACATAGGTTTTCCTTTTTATTTATTATGCTAATGCTGTCTTAAATGCTTCTATTTCACTAGGCGGCCAGTTTAACTGATTTGCTTTATCTAAAACAGCTTCTTTTAAATTATCTATTGTAATCTTGTTCCCGTCTTTATATGATTTTGCAAATTCTAATTTTGTCTTTTTGAAAATTGATATTGCATCTCTGAATGATACATGGTGACCTTCTTGAGAAATATAATTGCAAAGTTTTTTCAATGTTTCATTTTCAGGATCTAACAATTCTTTGCTTACATATTTATCCGGTAACTTTTTAAAGTTATCAATAAAGTTCTTGATATGTTGTTCTGCAGTCGGAAGAGGAACAAAAACTTTCTTAGCAAATCTGTTCATAATTGCATCATCTAATAATGTAGTTACTGCAGACTCTTTACTTGCTTTATTTGTTGCTGCAGTAATTATAATGTTTGGAGTTTCAAGTACATCATTAAATGCTGTTTTAAATGCATTCTGAATTTTTTCCGAAAGTTCTGCATTACTTCCTGTTGCTTTTCTAGCCACAGAATCAATTTCATCCAGGAATAAAATAATTTTCTTATCAGGATTTGCTTTTGCTTCTTTAACGACGTTTTCCATATATTTTAAAACATTGTTTTCAGAACCTCCCCAATACTTATCATTAAACTTTAATACATTTGCTTCAAACAATTTTGAACCAGGGAATTTTTCCTGAATATATTTTGTAAGCGCGTAAATATATGCATTTTTACCTCCGCCAGGTTCACCATAGAATAATACACCCGGTATCTGTTCTTCTCCGAGTTCTTTTAATAAATCTTCTTTTTCGACAAATGTTTTAATATCTTCAACTTCTTTCAGCATTTCTTTACTTAAAGCCAGTTCTTCAAAGGTTTTTTCTTTGCTTACATCTTTTGCTATAGCTTTTTGGACTTTTTTCCCAAACAGACCGCTTGATTTTACTGTAACATATGCCATTACACCAAATGTTGCTGCTATAAATAATGACAAAGCTGTTTGCAGATTCTTATCTCGTTTTGCTTGTTTCTTTTGTTTTTCGTAATCTCTTACAAAAGTATCAACTTGTTCCTGTTCCTTTGTTACAGGACCCGAATCAGCTCTAAAGCTTACAATATTGTTTTGTCTGACTTTGTTTGCTGATAAAGGATATGCTGCTAATTTGCTTACTTCATTCATACACAATATTCCTTTACACACATTAATTCTATCTAACATGTTTAAAACAAAATACATTATAAAATTGCTCTTTTTGTAACGAAATGTAACAATTTTGTTAAAATTTGGTAAAAAAACTAAAGTTTTTCTAAAAAAAGCCGATAACAATAATACAAAAGGGACAAATAAAGGAAAGAAAAATGGCTTTCGCAATTAACCAGGTACGATTATTAGCTCTAACATCACGCAAGGCGGATCTTGAGTATAATATTTCCATCAACTCGATGGAAAAGATGGCTATTGCGCGTGAACAATCCAATCTTTCCCAGGAATATTACAGCAGATTAAAATCTAAAAACATCACTTATTTTGCAAATGGACAGTATAATAAAATGAATTACGGGTATTTGATGGGATATACATGTAATACTCTTGCTACTATGTATCAAAATCCGGCTATGCTTAAAAAAGATAATTCTATGATATTAACAGATTCAAGTGGTCTTGTTGTCCTCGGAAGCAGTTATGTCAGCACTATGACAAAAGTGCTTGGTTCTGATTGTATGGACAGCAGTGGAAAAGGCGGTACTTTTTCAATGGATAAGATTCCGGAATTGATAGCAGCAATTTCATCAGCAGGAGGTCAGAATGCATTTACACCTGATGAAGTTCGTAATGTTATGAATGGCGGGACAGTAAAAGAGTCAGAATATAATTCGAATGTGTTGCAAACATTGTCACTGGAACAAAAAGGAACAACTACAACTAACAATACTGATACGCTTACTCAAATGTGTCAAAAATTAATAGATTTTTATAAACCTATATTTACAGCAGCGGCAGCTAACGGCTGGACAACTGCATATAATAATGAGATTGATCATAATAGTGATTATATCAGTGACGGTTTGGTTTCCGGAGTATTACAGCTTGCTCAGGTAAATGAGTATGGCGGGTATGATCCTGATGCAAGTTTATCCTACTTTGTAATGTCAGAGCTTGTTTCAGAATCTTCAGATTCAAGTCACAGAGAAGAAGTTAACGCTTGGTACAATGCTGAAAAAGAACGTATTAGCGAAAAAGAAAGTTGGATTGATTTAGAATTACAGGATTTATCAACTGAGCTTGAAGTAACAAATACTGAAATTGAATCTATAAAATCAATGTTAGAAGATGATATGAAACCATTTGAATGGTGTACATAAATAAGATGTAAGATTGTTAAAAATATAAGCCTGCTAAAAGAAGCAGGCTTTTTATTTTTTATCTTCTTAATTTTATGTTATTGTTTTTGCACTGTACTCTTTATGTGGAGTTCTCTCATTTGCTGGAGAGAAGCTTCTCCGGGAGCGTCAGACATTAAACATTTAGCACTTGCATTTTTCGGGAATGCAATAACGTCACGGATTGACTCTGTTCTGCATAATAGTGCAACAAGTCTGTCCAGACCGATTGCAAGACCGGCATGCGGAGGTGTACCATACTGAAGAGCGTTAACCATAAATCCGAATTTTTCGGTTGCTTCTTCTTCAGTTAAGCCTAATGCTTTAAAGATTTTCTTCTGAACTTCAGAAGAGTGGATTCTTACTGAACCCCCGCCAAGTTCTGTTCCGTTATATACGATATCGTAAGCAATAGATTTAACATTGCCTAAATCACCGCTGTCTAATTTGTCCAAATCATCAATGTTCGGAGATGTGAACGGGTGGTGCATAGCAAGGAATCTGCCTTCTTCATCAGACCATTCAAACATCGGGAAGTC
>CACWIL010000167.1 GCA_902760905.1 uncultured bacterium | reverse complement strand
TGCTTATGTTCCGAATGCAGAAATCAAAGCGGTACTGATGGATATTGTCAGAGAGCAGAACTGGTATGAGCGAATGGAAACCATAAAGCGTTCAGATAATCTGCTTAAAGCCATCACGGAACTTGACGGAACCACGGTAGCCGGAGTGATTCAGGAGATCCATAATTCATCTGCTGTATCTCTTCTTGATTACAATGACGAGGAGTCTCTTACTTACTGCGTGATGACCGGACTTTTGTGGTCAACACTTGATGATTACAGCTGTCATCGTGAAGATCAGGCAGGGAAAGGACGTGTTGATCTGGTGTACGAACCCATAACAGGAAAGCTGCCGTTAATTCTGATTGAGTTTAAATATGACGGATCCGCTGAAGAAGCCATTGCCCAGATTAAAACTCAGGAATATTTCAAACGTTATACCGGACAATACCGGAATATCATTATTGTCGGGATCAATTACAGCACCAAGACCAAAGATCACCAGTGCCTGATTGAAAAACTCGATTAAACACTCCAATCAATACTAATACTTACATTCAAAGGATCTCATCATGAGGTCCTTTTTTCGTTTTTACGGAGATCAAAATGAACGACAGCACCATCAGACTTTCTGCCGACACGTCAGCTCTGACGGATTCACTCTCTAAAACTGAGCGAGGGTGAGATCCAACTGTATACCCTCTCAACACTATTCATACTACTCGTCAACTGTCAACTTCTTACTCTTAAACAATCCGCTCAGCTGTTATGATTCAGATGCCTTCCTGCATTTGAGAACAGGAAGTCTGTTGACAGTATAATCAAATGAATCCGCACCGGAAAGAAACTGTTCCATTTCCTTTGCTTTTTTCAGCGAGTCAAGATGCCACTGACCAAGATCATGATTAAAGGAAACCGCACCGGCAAACATACGCTCAATCAGTTCAACTCTCTCCACCTGCCAGCTGCCGATCGGCTGGTTGAAAGATTCAGCACCCTCAAACATCCTGCTCATATATTTTACCGACGAGGTGTTCCATCCGCCCAGCGGCTGATTGAACTTTACTGCCTTGCTAAACATTGAATTCATAAATTCAACTCTGGAGGTATCCCAGTTTTCAAGAGGCTGATTGAAATTAACTGCATTCTGAAACATCAGCTGCATTGATGTTACCGCTGACGTATCCCAGTCTCCCACCGGCTGATTAAAACTTTCCGCCCCGGAAAACATATTTTCCATATTTACGACAGAAGATGTCTCCCAGCACCCGATGGGCTGATTGAAAGACTTAGCGCCATCAAACATATAGCTCAGATTAGTAACAGCCGAGATATCCCAGTCAGCCAGCGGCTGATTGAAATTAACTGCTTGAGCAAACATAGAGTTCATGTTTTTTACAGCAGATGTGTTCCAGTGGCCGACAGGCTGGTTAAAGCTTCGAGCGCAGAAAAACATCAGTTGCATGGTCGTTACCGAGGATGTATCCCAGCTACCGATCGGCTGGTTGAAATTAACAGCGTGATCAAACATGCCCATCTAATCCTACGTCGTCTTTGATACGAACCTAAAATGTAGTAAAAACTGGTGTAAAACGTTGATATATAAGGGATTGCAGAAACAAAATAAATTCGACCGCAGCCAAAATACAAGACAAATAACTTACAGTCGTGTTACTTTTTCTCCACGGTTCAATTATATGCCCCTACACCATCTAAATAATTGAAAAATAAAGAAAAATTTAAAAATGTGTGAAACTGATGACTTTTTGGGAATCCTAATCGACGGGCTAGAAGTATGTATCATCCATCCCCTACGCATAAGAACTATCTTATGTATTCATCACCATAGCACCCTTGTAGTAACCATCAGATAAAAAACTACAAAACGACCTTTGAATTCAATAATAAGGTCAAAGCCTATGACATGGCTATTGCCAGTTCGGAATAGCAAATTTCTGGTAGCTATTTGAACTGTTGCAAAATATGCAATAGTTGATTTTATATGCGCACTACTTCAAATCAAGATCTACCCGCAGCCTCAAACACAAGTCCTGTAACATTACGAATTATATTTATATGCAATGTTTATTCTTAAAATCCGATATTTGACAAATAGCGGCTTTTAAAACCTGAAGGCATATTAAAGCCGTATTTTTATCTGGTGTAAACTTACAAACTATTTGTTGATTTGGGTGTATATAATTTCTAAAATCTCTCACAAAATGACTAAACTTTTTTACGTCAAGCTTTAAGCAACCGACTTCGGTTGATACATCTATCAAATCATTTAACGACCATTCCTGAAAAAACTTTACTTTACCTTCTTTATTTTTTGGGGCAGATTGCGCAGTATTAAAGTCCTTAGGGTACATCAATGCAATTCCTAAAAGTATTCCCTCTAGAATACTTCCAATCATGACAACTGCAGATAATGGAGCCTCTCCTTTTGCACAAAATTCAGCTTCTTTTAGTCGTGCTGTTATATTCTGGCTGAAGTAAGGATCTAAGCCAATTTTAGAAATATTTACATTAAAACTTAATTTCAGAAAATCATCTTCAGTAATTGAACCACTATCATTATTAGAATTTACAAATTCTTCAATCTTAACCTTATCAATTTTTTTTAAACTAATGGCATCCTCTTCTCTAACTACTTGCCACTTATCGAATTGTAGAACACTATTAAAAGAAGCAATAAGAGCATCTAGGTCGTTAATTCTCTCTCTAAAATTTACTGGTGCAAATGTCATTTTAATGCATTTGTCAATTTCAGGAGTCCCATTGATCTGACTTAGTTTCTCATCAGTGTACTTCCACCTAGATGGAAAACCCCGCCCATAAATTTCATGTGAACCTAATTTGTTAAAAAATTTTACTAGATCTTGTCCTCTTCTATATATAGCAAAAGGGTTTTCATCGCCGTTTATAATTTTTCGTAATTCAATCAGTGTAGCATCACATAAAACCATATGGCCTATACTCCTATATAAAAAATCAGCGAAAGATTAATTGGACATAATCCCCATTTCCCCATCCACACAAAAAACTTGTAACTAGTTCTCTACTGAGACAAACAGTCTTTGATAAAAACTCTACAATTTTTAAAGTTCAAGGCGGTATTTAACCATTCTGCTTTTTGTATTCTTTTCATTAATTCAATACCCCATAAATTACCAACCAAATCAATTTCATTTTGAATATTATCCTCAGATAGGGCATCTTCAGATAAATGATCATTATGTAGATGTATCCAACCTTTCCATTCTTCACTTTGAGTAAGCAAGAACTTTTTCCTTTCAAACGGTAAAGATGATGGAATTTTTTTATGTAATCTAAATTTGGACAACTCCTTACAAAAATCTAACCCCGTTAAGTTTTCACCTTTTTTTTGAATCAAATCTAAAACTATCGGTTGAAAATCAGGTTCCTCAAACTCGTGTTGTTGTTTTAAATAATTTCTTAATGATTCATCCTCTCGTTTTTGAATCGATTGAATTTCTTTAAAAGACGCTTCTTGATATTGAACCACAAAAGGACTATCGCTATTGCTCGGGGAATTATCATACCACAACGTACCTGACACTTTAGGAGGTGCTACACTAAAAATGGATGAGCCTAAGCTATAATCAATATCCCTTACGCCTTGATATGTTGTGAGCCATTCAGGCTTACGATAATACACATTCAACAAATAGAGTGCGGCCAGTGCATGTATAAATGACTTGACATTACCATAGCATAAGCAGGAGTATCTATCATGCTTTACAGCTTGATAGGCTCTTTCCCATAAAGTTCCCTTTCAAAATTAAAAAAAGGAGCCACTACCATCACTACTTTCTTGTGGGTTTCCCACTTTTGATCTATGAGCTTTAAACAATCCCCATCAAAGTAAAGATCCTTTGAAGACTTCTCCTTTTTCCCGCCGTTTGCATAATACAATTCCTTCGATATAGCCTCTATTTGTATACAGCATCTAACCAATAAATCAGCAATATAGGGAGAGAAAGTTTTCAACTGACTTTCACAAGGTTTTGGAACTAGATCGTTTCCTTGTTTTTCTAAGACCTCATCCGTAAAAAAGATATACTTCGACAAATCTATCGCCTCTTTTTCAAGATTTAAATATGTCTGCCAAAAAACTTCAATCTTATTCATTAATCTCTATTACACCCAACTACTAACACTTAAATCCATCCCTTCTTTTTAAACTCTTCAATCTTAGCTAATTCTTCCTCTGTAGGGCCTACTTCCTTATTACTTTCGTTTTTTGACTCTAAAGCATTACAGTAAGCTTCGTTCCAAGTGTTAAGAATGTTTATAATTTCGTCGGAAACTCTTATATCGCGCTTTGTAATACAATCCAAATCCCAATCATCTATATCAGGTGCCCCCATTGATTTTGCAATAGCAATATTGGATTTCAGGTATTCAAGCTTTTTCTTACCGAAATAGCCATTACCTGCAATAATATTTAATTTTTTCTCAAAAGGGATTTTATTTCCTATGTGCTCAACTTTTTCCTTTACTAAAGCATCTGATTCTTCAGGGAAATAATTATTTTGCCACTTTTGAGGGAAGATATGTTCAATTTCCCACTTAACAGGGAGTAATTCATCCTGATGATTATATGCTAGTATTTTTAAGATCAAGCCTACAATTCTCTTGTTCGGTTCATGGATACAGCTTTCAAGTCTACTTGTATCGATTGTTTTGAAATCAAAAATAGGCTTATCTGACAAAACAATCGCTGAATCAAGTTTTAAAATATCCTGTTTCACAGCATTTACCGTTGGAACCAGCAGATACTTAGCGGTTAACTCAGCTAAAAGTTTATTTAAAAACAGACCAAAATTATGTTCAAAATCTGCCTTATTTCTATGACAAATGTAATATGTAACAACAGGGTATTTCCAAAATTCATTTGGATAGGAACTTAATGTATTAAGAGATTGCCTTATTCTGTTATTTTTGGACCACTGTTCTTGCTCTAATTCCTCACGTTTATTTACCACCTTCCACAGATTCAATATAGTGAATAATGTGTCCATCAGCTCTGGTTTATACAATCTTTCAAATTTGTTAGCCGCATAGTATTTTCTGATGCCGGGAGTTGTGGTGTCATTGTCTTTTTCCATTCCCCGAAGGTAAAACATACAGTAATAGAATAACTGTTGAATACTTTCGTTCGCTTCAGTTGATTGTTCATCAAGTTCCTTCCAACGTTCAATAAAAAGGTTCTTTTCTTCTTGTGATAACTGATTATAAATTTTCGCTTTGAAAATATCAGCATCAGATAATGGCAAGCCTCTGTCATTAAGTGTAGAAAAAATAGTTAATGCCGTATCTTGATTATCAGCGGTAATAGGTAAAAGAATAGCCTGATTCAGCAGGGCATATATAAATTGGTAAACCATCAATGGGTTTTCTGTGGAGTGCTTATCATACAGATGCTGAAAATTTCTGTAATTATTTGAATAGTTATCTTTAGCTTTTTCATCAGTCTTACCCGTTTCTAAAATATTCCTTAGAATATTATTACCTTCGTTGTTAACAACACGAGAGGTCAGCAAAATATCCTTATAATCAACCTTTCCTGTTAGCTTATTAGTTCTCCAAATAGCTGGCTCTATTTTACTAATAAAGTTTTTTGCTTCTTCAGTACGTTCAGACTCAGGAGTAGCAACGAGACGCGTATATATTGCTCGCAAAAGTAAAAACAAAGATGTTATACGCTGCTGTCCATCAATAATTTCCTGTTCCCCGTTTTCATTTTGGTATGAAACAATGCTTCCAAGAAAATAAGTACCATCTTGTTCTGTTCCGCCCCTAGTAGAAGTAAATTCCCAAAGATCCTCGAAAAGAGTCTCTACTTGATCATCAGTCCAAGCATATGGTCGCTGATATTCAGGGATCACAAAAGGATTCTTTTTACCACTACCTAAAAGAGTTTCCACACTCTGTTTATTAACTTCTATCGTTGTAGGCATCTTATTTCACTCCTTATTCACAAGATACAAAAAGCACACAAAAGACATATTCTGAACAAAGACTAATGCACTTTCTCTTGTTGTTTTTCTTCTTCACTTTTAAAACTTCTGCCGATTCCAAAGTATTTCTCAAAAAATGCTTTTATCTTATCGATGATGCCTTGTTTCTTCTCAGCACGGTTACCACCGCCAAATCGGCTAACAGGAGGCATGAGCTTATCAATGTCTGTACCTACTGTTTTTACCTCTCCATCACGGAAAGCATTTTCTATAAATTTCCTAGTTTCTTCCGGCTTTAATTTTTCCTCGTTAATAATCTGTTGAAGGTCTGCTTCACGTTGTTTTGAAACATATTCATTCCACTCCGCCATAACATCTTCAACCTCATTAATACCAGCAATAAAAGCCTCAATGAGCTGTTTTTTACTGCGCATTTCAGGGCTGGCGTCAATTGCTTTTTTGATGTTAATGAGAACTTCTTTATCCTCACAATGGGTATCGTGATACTTCTTAACAAGCATCAAAATATAGTCTATGTTAATCTCAATTTGTTTAATCAGTTCGATTTCAAATACCACATCATCAGTAATGTCCTTACTTTCATGGTTTTTACGTTTATTCTTCCACTCATCAGCCAAATCTTGATATCTGCCGAGATAATCCTGTAAATCACGTTCTGATAAAATGTGCTTATCCTTAAAATCATCGAAAGAAACCAATAGGTTCCGCATACGCAGGATAGCACCGAACAGAGAAATAAAATCTTTCTGATTCTGATCGCCCACAATCTGAGGCTGTGATAACGGATACTTTTCAGTAAGCTCACCAATCATGTCAACGTATCCTGGCTTTTGTTTACCATCCTCAGTTTCATATCCGTAATAGTAGTCTTTGAAGCTTTTCAGGAGAACTATGCCACTTGCTTTCTTATCACCAAATAGTGAAATAGCTGCATCAACGCGTTTTTGAAGATTACGGAAGCAAACTATATTACCGAAAGTCTTGATGCTATTGAGGATTCTGTTAGTTCTACTGAATGCCTGAATAAGACCATGCATCTTAAGATTCTTATCTACCCATAATGTGTTCAAAGTGGTAGCATCAAATCCCGTGAGGAACATATTTACAACAATAAGCAGATCAAGTTCCTTATTCTTCATGCGAAGTGATACATCCTTGTAGTAATTTTGGAATTTATCACTGGATGTATCGTAATTTGTATGAAACATATTGTTGTAATCAGCGATGGCCGATTCAAGGAAATCACGTGAATTCTGATCAAGT
>CACWIL010000166.1 GCA_902760905.1 uncultured bacterium | reverse complement strand
AGTTGATATATAACATATATCATTATAATATTTACTACTTGAATTAAGCTTATCTATATTTTCCGTAAGTTTTATTGTCCCTGATTTTATATTTTGAGCAGTATTGTTTGCATCAGAAATCATTTTTTCGCCTACAATATTTGCATTTTCTTCTGATTTTACAATTAATTCCTTAACAGTATTTTCAAGATTACTAACCTTATCTTCAATAGTTTGCAATCCTGCTTCTGCTTCATTTCGCTTTGTTTCTGAATCTTCAATTTTTTCAGCAATTGACTGTCTGCCTTTTTCCAGCAAGCCAATCAAATCAATTTTCCAAAAAATTAAAGCAAACACAGCTGCAAATATTATAAAATTGAATAAGTTTGTCTTAGCAATATAATCTAAAACTGTTGCAAACATTTTTTACCTTTCTATGTCGCCAATACGATTAAGCTTAGAAATTTGCTCTGCCGTATCATATCCTAACGATAAAGTATATCATTTACTTTATCATTATCAAAACCCTGAACTTCACTTCTGTAACCGAGAACTTTTTCGGCAATATCATTTGCCAAATCAGTCATTTTTGATTTGAGCCCTTCTTTTGCTTCGTTAGAAACATTATCCAAAGCAGAATAAGCAGATTCAAGCTCTTCCCTTGAAACATCCTGAGCATTTTTGATTATATCAGCACGTTTTTCTTTATAGGTATCAATAACTTCACCATACTTCATACGGGCACCATCTTTAGCAGCTGCTAGTTTATCTTCAACTTCAGCCTCTATTGACTCCGCCTTCTTAATCAGCTCATCCGCTTTTTGATAATTTTCATCAATAACTTTATTTCTTTGCGCTACAATATCAGCCATAGGCTTATAAAGAACTTTGTTCATCAGATAAACGAACAAAAGAAATGTAATTATTGACGCTAAAAAAGTTCCGTTAAATTCCATATTCTAAATTTCTTCTTACCAAATACCTACTAATTTTAATGCAATAACCAATGCATAAATAGCACAAGCTTCTGACAAAGCAGCACCAACCATAAAGAATACTAATGCTTTACCGAAAATTTCAGGCTGTCTTGCAATTGATTCCAAAAAACCTTTTGTTGCAATACCGATACCAACTCCGGCACCGATTGCACCGAAACCCATTGCAACACCTGCACCTAATTGTGCTAAATCTGAAATTGTTTTTACTTCTTCCATTCTAATCTCCTTTTAATTTTATTAATAATCCTTATTAATGTTCACCTTCTCCAACTGCAGATGAAATATATACCGTTGTAAGCAATGCGAATACCAATGCCTGAACACATGCTACCAGAACTTCAAAGAACATTACCGGCAGCGGCAGAAAATATGCACAAATACCAAGTAATGCAGTCATAAGACACTCACCTGCCAAAATATTACCAAATAAACGTAAAGCCAGCGTTAACGGTCTTGTTATCATATCCAAAACTTCTAACGCAGCCATAAATATTGACATTGGTTTAAAGTCATGGAGAAAATACCTGAAACCTTTTTTCTTGAAACCTGCCCCTACATAATATATCAATACTATTACCGCCATTGCAGCAGTTAAATTAATATCATTTGTAGGAGATGCCATTTCACCATGTTGCAGTTCTATCATACGTAAAGGTAACTGCCCCATAAGATTTGCCGTTATAATAAACAAAAACAATGATGCTATAAGCGGAATATGCTTTCTTCCCTCTTTTGGCATCAGGTTGTCTACCAAACCCCAGAATGCGCTAAGTATGCTTTCAAACACTAGCTGCAATTTGGTAGGAACAATAGCAAGCTTACGTGTTGCAATAAATGCAACAATCAGTATAAATGCCATCGCAGCCCACATTGTTGTTAATGTATCCATATTAAATGCCATTGGCTGTCCGGCAATCACTGTATTTACTACCCAGTGTCCTTCGCTCATTAATAACCTCTCTTCTTAAATCAATGATACCATATTTATTAATACTTAGCAATATTTTTATTTAATCAAATCTGATTTCTGTCTTTTCATTATTGCTGACTTCAATTTCAGATTCATAGTATTCCTGGGACAACTGAGTATCAGTTATTTTTACATTTACAAGTTTTTTTAAAACATCTATATAATCAAGACATTTTTTCCCTTTAATACCATGGGTTTCCATTTGAATTTCGCCATTTGGCAATAACTTTATTTTTAATTTTTTATCTGACATAACTGGTTTCCTCTTAATCAATATTTACCGTTAAAACAATAGTGTTATCTTCCATAACCTCTTCTTCTTCTATTTGCATATTATTTTCTTTTAATTTTTCAATTATATGCAAATACGCATCTTCCTGAACATTCAAAGCATATTCATTGTTCAAATCACTTGCTTTTTCTTCAGCACTATTTTGGTCCAGGCAAGATATTTTAAGGTTATAAGGTTTGTCCTCAGCCGGTTTCTCAAATATTAATTTATATCCTTCCAGTTCACCGGAGAATCCGTTTTCCCATTCAGCAATACTTGATACACCGTGTTCTTCAAGTGTTTTTTTGAGAATCTCTTTATCCATAAAAGGTGTTTCAAAAGTTTTTTCAATAAAATGGCTCTCTGTTATAACTTTATCTTCTGAGCAATTTGTATCTTGAGAAGCAAGGTTAAAGATGTCATTATTATAACTTTCAATTTTATTATTTACTGCAGCATCAGCTGCCGCAGCTGTTATTGCCCCTACTACCCACATTAATGCATAAGGTACTGCTACTACTGTACATGACATAAATTATTTACCCTTTCTTGTTTTATCTTTTATTATTTTCCCTAAAAATCCAGAGTTCTTCCGCCTCTGCTTGTTGCTGCATTTCCTTCATCTATTTCTTTTGAATAGTTTTTCATTTTTGAAGTTTTTGTTGCAGAAACAGCTCTGACATTTGCCCACTGACGAAGAGCCAGTACCTGTTCTCTCTGAGTCATTGAAAGAGGAACAGTTGTCTGAATATTTTTTACCAAATCCTCAAATTTTAAAGGTCTTTGTTCAAAAAATGCATCACAAAGAGCTGATACTACTACCTGTTCTATTTCAGAACCAATGAAACCTTCACTCATTTTGGCAAGTTCACCGCAAAGATTTGGAACTTTAACTATCTCAGATGCAACTGTTTTATCCTTTAATCTTCTTTCAAGGTGAAGTTTAAAAATTTCTTTTCTTTCTTCTTCAGTCGGCAAATCAACAAAGAATATCTCATCAAAACGTCCTTTTCTTAATAATTCAGGCGGTAATCCGCTAATATTATTTGCAGTTGCTATAACAAAAACCGGAGATTCTTTTTCCTGCATCCAGGTTAAGAATTGACCAAAAATTCTTGATGAAACACCACTGTCACCATTTGAACCAAGTCCGCTCAAACCCTTTTCAATCTCATCAATCCAAAGGATTGAAGGTGCTACAGCTTCTGCTGTCTGAAGCGCTCTTCTCATATTTTCTTCAGAACTTCCTACAAGCCCTGAAAATACCTTTCCAAAATCAAGTTTTAAAAGCGGCAATCCCCAAATTGTACTCATAGCTTTGGCGGTTAAACTCTTACCACAACCTGGAACTCCTGTTACGAGAACTCCTTTTGGAGCAGGAATACAATATTTTTTTGCCTGTTCTGACCATGAGTTATTTCTTTTTAACAACCAATTCTTGAGGTTATCCAAACCACCTATATCTTTCATTGTGTAATTTGAATGAATAAATTCCAAGATACCTGTTTTTTTGATAACCTGAACTTTTTCTTCCAGAACAACCTGTAAATCCTGAATATTAATTTTTCCGTCATTTACCATCGCAAGAGCAAAAGCACTTTCTGCTTCCTGCAATGTCAAGCCCAATGCAGCTTTACACAATTTGTCTTTATCTTCTTCGCTTAGTTCATTAACTACTCCTGAATTTTGATTAATCA
>CACWIL010000165.1 GCA_902760905.1 uncultured bacterium | reverse complement strand
ACAAAAATAATTTAAAATATCGTCATTCTGAGGGCATTAATCAATTTCGCCCGAAGAATCTCTATTTTATGAGATACTTCGCTTATGCTCAGTATGACAAGACAATTGTCATACTTTGTGTAAAAAGATATATAGTTACCTAAAATTATATTACAAAATTAAAAATTTGTACTAATTTTAATACTTATAAGAGTTCTCATAAGCTATAAAGAGAGCATATAAATAATAATTGCACTAATCAGTATAACAGTCATTACAAATGCAAAGCCGACAGAAATCAGCGGATTAAAACCCAAATCACTTTTATCATCCAATTTTGCCTGTTTCATTACTTTTTTAGCAAAATCCCGTTTTGTTTCCGCCTTTGATTTACGGAATGAATCACGCATAAGTTTCCTTATCTTATATGCATCTTCCAGTTCTTTTCTTGCTTTTTTATTACCTATTGTATATTTTCTCATTTTGACATTTTCCTCCTCAGGAAGTTCATTATCTACGTATGCTGAAAGATTTTTCTTAAAAAATTGATACTGACTTGAAGAATGAACATTTGTTGAATAAACTTCTTCATCTTCGTTTGAACAATATTTCTTCTTAACATCAGTAAACAAAGAGCTTATAATATTAAGTTTTGCTCTGCATACCGGACATTCCTTCAGATGCTCTTCAACCTTTGTTTTTAAAGCATCTGAAAGTTCTCCGTCGATATAAAAAGATATAAGCACATCCATTTGTAAGCATGTTATTTCCATTTTTTCTCCTTCTGAGATGTATATACCATTACTGTCCCTTCACCTCTTACCTCAACCAAAATGTAGAGAAGCTTATATAAATTCTTTTAACTGATTTTGCAGTTTTGTCCTTGCACGTGCAATTCTTGATTTTACGGTTCCTATTGTCGTATTTGTAAGTTTTGAAATATCTTCATAACTCAAACCCTCATATTCACGCAAAACTATCACAATTCGGAGAGTTTCAGGCAAACTTAAAAGAGCAAATCTTATTATTGTATCTATTTCTGCAAAAAGGCATTTCTCTCCGGGTTCACATCCGATTTTATCTTTGAGTTCAAGTAGCTTATCCTCATCATAGTCAACATTTTCATCTTTCTGATGTTTTTTTGTGTAGTCATAATACGTACTGGTTATAATATGATTAAGCCAGGATTTAAAACAGTGTACATCTTTAAGGGAATGGATACTTTTTACTGTTTTTAAAAGAGCCTCCTGAGTTAAATCTGACACATCCTGCCTCTTGTCTGTCAGATAGCTGAACATTGCAAAAACTTTTTTCTGAATACGTCTTATCAACTCTTCAAGCGCCTTTATATCACCTTCCTGAGAGAGCCTGACTATCATATCCATTTCCTCCTTTTTGTAATCAATATTCGGCACGGCAACTTCTCCACTCACATATTATAGAAAGTGGATTATGCAAATTAAATCAGACAGTCGGGGATATTACATGGTTAAAAATGTTAGATATTTTCCAAACTTTTAGCTAAACTTACAAATTTTTGCTTTATTATTTGTTCCAATCCATGTTCACTCAGTTTATCGAGAATTTCCTGTTTAGAACCCAAACTCAATACGCTTTCTGCACCATATTGACTTCCGCGGATTAACGCAGCGGCTTCAAGATATCTTTTGTCCTCAGCACCCTTTACACCTGTCGGAGAAACTTTAAGCAGAAAATGAGTTGCATCAAGAGCTTTATCAGGATTTTCAAACTCCTCCCATACAGCATCAAAATCACCGCTTGGCTCAACTTTTTCCTTAACCTTATTCTTTAAATCAGTAATCATTTTTTTTATAAGTTCTTCCATTTTTTCAGCTCCTTTGTCCATGCCGGCTTCAACGGCATTTGACTTAACACCGCTGAAATTTATATTTTTGATGTTGCTATTTTGGTTAATTCTGTTGTCCATATTATATCCTTTATTTTATATTATATTCACTGAAATTACTATATTTATTCTAATAATTTTACTTCTGCATTGTATTCTTCCAGAGCTCTTTCGGGGGTAATTGTACCGTCTTTTATTCCTTCACCGTAAAAGTGTAGTTTTTTAAGATTTTCAGCATTCAGACGTTTGTCAAACCTGAATGAATATTTTGTTTCAACACCGTTTTCATCCTTTACTGTCCAGTTTTCATAATCTTCAAGTTTAGGTTCTTTTGACTCAAAACCGAGTTCAAGCTTACGAAGATGAGCATAATAATCTGTGAAATATTTATTTAGCTGATCATAAGCATAATCCGGCATATTTTTTTCCTGCAGAAGTTCAGCAACAGGCTTGCACAAAGTTTCCAGTTCAGGATACTGATTCCACGGATGCTTGCCTGTTCTGAGATCGTATGGCAAATGTTCAGCTTCTGCAAATTCATTTACCAGCTCACCTCTATACTGCCATTCAATTATCTCGCCTGATTTTGTAACAAAATTTATCTGTAAAGCTGTATAGCCTGACGGCTGTTTCTTTGTGGAAGCATCTTTGACAAACTCCGTTTTTGCATTGGGGTCAATTTCTTTAGCAAGTTTTATAAACTCAACATTAATACCTAACTGAGCACCTGCTAACTTTAATTCTTTTAACTGTGCAGGTGAAAATATAGAAACGCCGTTTTCTGAAGAATAATTTGATATACGCATCATTGAAAGGTCTTTACCTTCCTGAACAGCTTTTCTCATTGCTTCTTTTAGCATATCAACAGCAGGCTGGGACTGAAGTTCTGCAGCACGAAGAATTGCTTCTCTGTACGCTTCAGGGCTGTAATTTCCCTTTTTAAGAATCTCTTTTACTTCAGGATGGTTTGTATAATCACCGTTTTTGAATACTGTTCTGCAGGCATATTTATCACGGACATCCTGATATGCATCAAGCAAAGTTTTGTTTTTTCCTTTTTTTACTGCATCACTAATGTAATTGGCTACTTTATCTCTGGTACTCCATTCACCTTTGATTCGATGTCCGAATCTGCCAAGATTTTTGCTTGAAATACCTATTCCGTCTGCCTGTTTTGTTAAATAGTCTTCTACATTGTCATAATGGTTATTCAGATAATTAACAACAGCATCAATTTGTTTGTCTGTTACATTTTCAGCCTTTGTAGGATTTGTAAACATTTCTAAAATTATCTGAAGTTCTTCTGCTTTCTCCGGTTCAGTTTTTCTTAAAGTTTCAATTTCTGACTTAATTTCGGCTATTTTTTGAGGATTATCCAAATCCTTGCTTATTTCAAAAACTTTGTTACCGATTTTATCATACTCGGTAAGGGATTTGGAATATTTACCGTCTTTATATTGAGTTTGCGGAGTTTCCTGATTTGCTTTTACTTCATTCTTAACCGCATTGCTATCGCCCGCTTTAGCTTTGACTTCTTTAACTTCTGGAGGATTTATTTTAAATACTGAAAATCTTGGTTCTGCTGCTTTGAACAACTCGAGCGGTATTTCCATATACTTACTTGAATCATGCGGATTTACCATTTTTACAATCTGTTTATTTTTCTCATATCCGACAATTCTGTATTGGTGATTACTTAGCAAACCGTCATTCACATCAATCGGAACGTCTTCGCTAAACGAAACAGAGCCAAATACATTCGGATTTGTTTCAAGCTCTTTTGCAAGAACATCAAGTCCTTCTTCTACTGTTTTGGCACCACCTAAAATAAAGCCGAGACTTGTATATGCGGTTAAGCATTTATAATTCCCAAAAAGACCAGGAACTTCTCCTGCACCACCGCCCATACGACTGCCTTCAAGTTCCTGCATTTGTTTATTCATCAAAAATTTATCATTAGCAACAATTTGCACATTTTCATCTGTACAATTATTTCTTACAAATGAATAAGCTTGCCATTGCCGCTGCCTACCTGCCACTGACCGTATCTCTTGTATAAACTGACAGGATATAACTTATTCAAATCCCCGTTTTTAAATTTGATTTCAATATTATCAAACCTCGGAAATTTAATTATTATATCGTTACCTTCTTGTCTGAACGAACTGTATAATGCAGCTCTGCCGTTTGGAGTAGCAGCATAACCGCCCAATTCCGCTATAAAATAGCAATCTCCTATTTTTCCTTGTTGTATATTATATCTTTCCTCAACAGGAAACAGTTTGTCAAAAGTTGCTTTATCAAGCAGAATCGGCACAAGAGTATTATCTGCACGACAGTACATTTTTCCGTTAATACATGCAGCTTCGCCGTCTGGAACTTGTTGATTAATTTGTTCTCTTATATGCGGATTAGTTTGATATTCTTTTATAATGTCACCGACTTTATCTAATGTTATATCTTTAGTTCTGTACGAAGTGTTTACTTCATCAACAAAATTATGTTCAACTAAAGCACTGAAAGATCCGCCTTTTAATAGCGGTTCAAGTTCTGTTTTCTTTGCATATTTGTTTTGTGCAATTTTATCCAAAACGTAAGTTCTTGCATCTTCCGATTTTAAAACTTTTATAATATCTCTGACTCCGAACTTTTGCTGTGACAGATTTAAAGCATCTCCAATTGCACGAATAGCCCTGTTTTCATTACCTCTTGTGTCCAAAAGCTTATTAACTATTGCTATGTCATCAGGAGTTTTTAACATAGATGACAACTCATCAATATCTTCTTTTGTGTAATAATGGTTTTCATCCTGCAGTAATAACTCTCGCGTTTCTTTAGGCAATAAATCAGGATTTGTTATAATATAATTTCTCAGTTCACTTGTTCTGATTCCTGACCACGTTTTATAATAATCATCACGACTAACTTCTTTTTGTTTACCGGATTTATCATATATGTAGAATTGTTCATCTTTTTTGGAATCATTCTCGGATTTATAATTCTTTTTAGAGAACTTTGTAATATTCCCTTGTCCGTCAAACGCAAGCGAATAAAACGTTTTACTATCGCCGTCATAGAAGCTCAAATTACCATATTTGTCTATACAAAACTCTCTTGGATATTTTTCTTGTACTACTTTTAAAAACGGCATTAAATCAGAAACATTTAAATTACTCTGTATTTTTTCATTTATAGTCGCAATAGCTTCATCATATGTTATCTTTTTATAATTTTCTGACTGCGAAGGCTCTTGATTTGGTTTTATATAAGTTACATCTGCTTCTGTTTGTGCTTTCTTAGATGTTAACACCTGTTTTTGAACAACATCAATGTTATCTCTTGGCACAGCTTCTTGAGTTGCCAAATATCCTATTAGTCTTCTTGCTTTAGCAACATTTTCAGGTGTCAGACAAGGCAAAACATGTTCCTGACCATTTGTATCTTTTATCCAGAATAATACGGCATTATCTACATCTTGAAC
>CACWIL010000164.1 GCA_902760905.1 uncultured bacterium | reverse complement strand
CTCCACCTTCTTCGTTTTCACTCAGAAGGCTTGCCCATTGCACTCGCCGTGCGGGCGTCAAAACCGTGGCATCCCCTTGTAATTTATAGTTTGGGTAAATTAGACGGCTCCGCTCGGAAACCTGCTCGTATCACTCACGTGACACGACACCGTTTCCTCGACTCCACCTTCTTCGTTTTCACTCAGAAGGCTTGCCCATTGCACTCGCCGTGCGGGCGTCAAAACCGTGGCATCCCCTTGATAATTATAATTGTTTTGAGGGTTATTTTTATATTTACCCCTGCCCTGTCAAAGTGCGTACTATCAGTATAACGCATTAAATCAAAAATTCAAGCTATGCAGGAAGCTCGGGACCTTTATACTTTTTGTATAATTGAACAACATCATTGGGAATTGTTTTACCTGCTATCATATTTTTATATGTTTCCGCTACAAACTCACCGATACCCGTTTGTGCATAAGACGAGACTTTTCCTGCACTTTGTTGTATTGTTTGATTTGTTATGAATTCATACAAATCAGGATATAGTTTTTTGAATTTTTTCGGATTTTCATTGAACAGTTTTTCGAAATGTTCTTTACTTACAGTTCCCCATCTGTTATTAACTTCATCAACCCCAACTCTGCTTATATCTTCACCTGTTTTTGTCTTATGCCATGCATCTTTCCATATCTGTTTCAGATTTAGGTACCATTGTTTTACATCAAGCTCTTTTAAGTTTTCTGCAAAATCCTGTAAATGTCCCATTTCATGATAAATTGTTGTTTCGGGGAGCTCTATGTTATATTTAAATTCCCAAAAAGAACCGCTATCTTCTAATTTCTGTACCATATTTTTTAATACTTCTGCCTGTTTATCATTTGAAAGTTTTGAAACTTCATCTATTTTAACTGTTCCGTTAAACAGAGTTCGTTTTGCCCAGGCCAAATTTTTTATATGTTCCAATGGACTTCTTAAAACTCCTAACGCATTATCTGTTCCGTATTGCAAACTGTAAAATAATTTTTGTTTGTCATATATGCTGAGTTTAGAAGAGTCCGTATAAAATTTTTCTGCCAGCTTCATTAAGTCTATAGATGGAAATGGTCTGACGCAGCCGACTCTTAAAATCGTTGCAATATTGCCTGTTTCCTCATCCAGTCTGAAATGTTTTTTACCTTTTTCTGTATATAAGAACTCTTTTATTTCTTTATCTAAAATTTTTTCATCAAAATAATTTTTATTTATAACCAAATTTCCGAAGGATGGTGATTCAATATCCTTTACTACATACGCTAAATAATCGTCTTCTTTACTTTTTGGTGCCTCAAAACCAAGCCTTGTGGGAATAAATAATTTACCTTTATTTGCATTTGATACATCAACCAGGCCTCTGTTTGCAGTGTTTATAGCATCAAGCGTAAAGCCTTTATCAACTTCTTTTATTCCGAGGATTTCTTTTGCAAACTTTATACCCTCTTCTATTGTTTTTGCTTCTTTAAACTCTAATTTTTCCGGCAGATTACTGATTATAAGTTTATTTTCATAAAGTTTAGAGATTTGATTTCCTTTATGTCTTGCAAGCAAAATTATAGAGCCAGCCAAAGCTGCTAACATTCCGCTTCCTGCAAGTACGTATTCTTTAATTTTTGTTTTTACAGTTTTTGTTTTCTTTTCTTGTGATGTCAGTTCAACAGAATCTTTCGGATACGGTTCTGTTTTAGGGTAAATATTTTTTGTATCTGTTATATTTTTTTGTTCTGTGGGTTGTACAAATTTTATTTCTTCTATAGGCATATTAATCCATTCAATCTTACTTATATTTATAAAGTATTTTAAACAAAAAAAATTGCCTTTTTAAAAGGCAATTTTTTTGTTTTATTACATAATCTATAATATTATTTTATGCACTTTCTTTTTCTTTTGGATTTGGCAGATGTAGCAGCTCAGCATGAGCATCCTCTTCTTTTTTATCCTGTTCTTCTACCATTTCCTTTGTGATAGTAAACTTCTTGATATCTTGTTTTGACGGAATATCATACATAACATCAAGCATAAGCTCTTCAACAATTGAACGCAATGCTCTCGCACCGGTTTTGCGTTTAATAGCTTTTTTAGCAATCAAATCAACTGCTTCCGGTTCAAAGTCAAGTTCGACATTATCCATTTCCAAGAGTTTTTTATACTGTTTTAATACAGCATTCTTAGGCTCTGTTAATATCATTTTTAAAGTTTCTTCATCTAATGCATCAAGCACTGCAAATACAGGAACACGACCGATAAACTCAGGTATCAGACCGAATTTTAAAAGGTCTTCAGGCTGAAGTTTCTTCAATAATTTTGAAGAAGCCTGTTCTTTTTCTGCCTGTGTCTGAGCAACATTGCCAAAACCGATTGAGTTACCGTCTTTAACACGGTGTTCAATAATTTTGTCTAAATCAACAAACGCACCACCAACAATAAACAGGATATTCTTTGTATCAATCTGAATAACTTCCTGTTGAGGATGTTTTCTTCCGCCCTGAGGAGGAACATTTGATATTGTGCCTTCAATAAGCTTTAATAATGCCTGCTGAACACCTTCGCCTGATACATCTCTTGTGATTGATGTATTTTCTGACTTCCTTGCAATTTTATCAATTTCGTCAATATAGATAATACCTTTTTCTGCTTTTTTAGCATCAAAGTCAGCATTCTGATAAAGTCTGAGAAGGATGTTTTCTACATCATCACCAACATAACCGGCTTCGGTTAATGTCGTAGCATCAGCAACAGCAAACGGTACATCAAGCATTTTTGCCAATGTCTGAGCCAGCAACGTTTTTCCTGAACCTGTAGGACCAACAAGCAGAATGTTTGATTTTTGAATCTCTACATCATTCTTGTCGCTGTTTATATTATGTTTAAGACGTTTGTAGTGATTATAAACCGCAACGGATAAAACTTTCTTTGCATCATCCTGACCAACAATGTGCTGATCCAGGTATGCCTTAATTTCATGAGGTTTCGGAATCGGTTTATCTTCTATATCCTCTTTTTTCTTTGCAGTTTCTTTATCTTCTCCGTCTTTTTCTTTCTTTTGTTCAAAAAATTCTTCATCTAATATTTCATTACACAGTTCAACGCATTCATCGCAAATATATACGTCAGGTCCAGCAATAAGCTTTTTAACCTGATCTTGCGTTTTACCGCAGAATGAACATTTTAGTCTGTCGTTTGCCGGCATAGTGCCTCCTTCTTGGGGGTAAATATCAAGTTTCCCCCCTCACCCTGTCCCTCTCCCGTTGGGCGAGGGAATTATATTTTATTCTTTAGTAATTACCTTATCAATCATACCGTACTCAAGAGCTTCCTGAGGAGTCATGATATAATCACGGTCAGTATCTTTTTCGATTTTCTTAATAGATTGACCTGTGTTTGATGCCATAATTTCATTCAAAGTCTTTTTGATTCTCAAGATTTCTTGTGCTTGGATTTCGATATCTGTAGCCTGACCTTGAGCACCGCCTAAAGGCTGGTGAATAAGAACTCTTGAATGAGGAAGAGCCATTCTTTTGCCTTTTGTACCTGAGCAAAGTAAGAATGCGCCCATTGATGCAGCCTGACCTAAACAGATTGTCTGAACGTCAGCTCTGATGTGCTGCATTGTATCATAAATAGCTAAGCCCGCTGTTACGCTTCCTCCCGGAGAGTTGATATATAACATAATATCTTTTTCAGGGTTTTCGCTATCTAACAATAACATCTGTGCAACAATTAAGTTTGCAACCATATCGTCAATAGCTGTTCCCAAGAATATAATTCTTTCTCTTAACAGTCTTGAGAAAATATCAAAAGCTCTTTCGCCTCTTGAAGATTGCTCAATTACTGTAGGTACATAACTTGCAAAGCTCATCTTTATTTATCCTTTCTTGTTTATATACGTAATCCTTTAGCTACATTATACATTATTCGTATTATTTAAC
>CACWIL010000163.1 GCA_902760905.1 uncultured bacterium | reverse complement strand
TTCTTCAAAAGTTTTGATGAAAGTAACTAAATCACTTACACTTGCTAAGCTCTTAAAAGAATTCATTTTTCTTCTGATTGTGTTTAAATCGTTTTTTATTTGCTCTTCTGTTTTGTGTTTTTTATAGTCATCACGATTGTAAGCCGATGTATATAATATTTTTTGAAGATCTTTTGATGAGTTTTCCGGTGACTGAACTTCAGCACAGGATTTTTTTGTTCCTGATTCAATCATAGTTCCGTCATCATTAATTTTTGTAACTTTAGACAAATGTTTAAGTTTTTGTGTTGTCTGATCATATTTGAAATATAAATTCGGTTCTGATTTTGTTTTATAGTAACCAAGAACTCCGGTTGCCTCTAATCCGAGACTGTCTAAATTGCTGTTTAGAGTTTTAAATGCATATTTATCTGCCGTTACTTTTTTAACAACACTTGTAATTTTATTTTGTTTTTCTTTTGCTTCTTTTTCCTTTTCCGACTTTTCTACAAGTTCTTTTGATTTAACTTTATCATCATCAAAATCTTCCAAATCATCAGCTGTTAATTCTTCTAATGTTATAGAATCTGCAGTAGTTTTAACTTTTCCGAATTTGTCACCTATCAATGCATAATATTCATCAGCGCCTGTTGCTTTAAATAAATTAGTTGTTTTTTCAACAGGAACTATACTCTTAGCATTAAGAAGTTTTTCTATTCTTTTTACCGAACTGTCGTAAGCTTCAATTTCTTTAGCTGTTACAGCTTTTGCACCTGCTGATGCAACAAAAGTTCCGTCCTGTTTCTTAGTAACTTCGACTAATTTATTATTTTGAACAGAGTAGTATTTAACACCGCTGCCTTTTCCGTCATAAGCTTTTGTCTTATACACATCTGTTCCTTCAACTTTTGTTAAATATTTGTTATCTTTAGCCAAATATTCTTCAACGAGTCCTTTTGGGTTATTTTCGTATTCTTTATCTTTATCAACAACACCCTGATCGTTCACAACAACAGTTGATACTGTTTGAATCTTATCAAGAGATGCTTCTGCAGGAACATTTGAAATTCCTTCTTTTTTCAGGTTTTCATAAGTTTCTGCAACAACCATATTGTTATTTATCAAACCGTCTTTTACATCATTAAGACTGCTAAAGTCTGTATTATTAACTATATAATCACGAACTTTAACAGCTTCCTGCATTCTTAATCTTGCATATAAAGTTTCAAATGCGTTTGATACTTTTATTAAATTATCTGCATTAAATTTTGATAACAAATCTTCCTTAGCCGCAGCAAGTTTATCTCTTTCTGCTTTAATTTTTGGAGAACCGCTATATTGATCTGCCTTATCAATTAATGCATTAACAATCTGCGGAACAATCTGTGTCAGCTGCTTTTTAGGTCCTATCTCAGTCGGCATATTTTGTGAAATATACTTTAATATTCCTTTTTCTTTTTGTGTATTATTCCAGGTGCTTACCAGTGTCAATATTGTGTCTGCTGATGCCGCAGCAGCAAATGAAGCTAAGCCCTGTGCATCATAATTTTTCTTGCTGACTATATTGTCATGAACCTGATTCATTTTTACATTTTCAATACCTGAATCAGGTAAGCTGTATTTATTATTTTCATAATTAAAATTATATCCTGCTTCTTTTAATTTCTTAACAACTGTATCATCTGCCATAACTGATTTTCTGATAACATCATCAGGAATCAAAGCCATAACTTCTTTCATAGCAGCAAGCCTGTCAGCGGCTTTGTCTTTCTTCATAGCTTCATCTGCTTTTTTAACTATTGACTCATCTAATGTTACTAAATTTTTAGATTCGCCTAATTTTTTGATATTATCAAATGATTTCTTCAAAGAATCAGCTTTTTTTGCTTCCGGTTTTTTTGCCTCAGCTTCTCGTTCTTCTCTTGCTTTCTTTTCTTCTTCCGTTTCAGGTTTAGTATTTAACCAGGGTGCAATCGGTGACATTCCAGGGAAATTATTAAATAAAGGAAGGAAGTTGTTACCAAAAATACTTCCGCCATTCATCATAGACTGCTGTGACTGCATCAAAGCTAACCTTGGGTCAAGCAAAAAGTCTGATGAGGTATTTCTGAATATCGGAAAATTCATGAATGTCAAAGAATCGTTCATACCATAGTATGGCATATTAACACCGCTGAAGCACATCGGTGATATGCTCATTCCCATTGGACCAAAAAATACATTTGACATCATAAATGGATTCATTTTATACCTCTGGTTTTAAATATCCTTATATATAAAAAGTCTATATTCTTCTTAAAATTGCCTGATTTAATCATAAGGTTTACAAAACTTTACAAAACTAAAATATTTTGTTAAGTTTTAATAAATATAAAATAGATATACTCTTGTAATAAATTATTTATATGATATAATAAAATCGTGATATGGAGGGAATATGGCTAGAGTCTTAATTTCAATGTCTAACGATTTTCTTAGCAGAGTAGATAACGTAGCTTCTTCTGAACAAAGAACAAGAAGTGAATTGATTAGGGAAGCTCTCCGTGTTTATATAAAAAGAAATAAAATTTCAAATAATCTCAGAGCTGAAGAAAACGCAACTATCCTGACAGAATTATTGGATTAATATACATATAACAATTTATTTGAATATAATGTCTAAGCCGAAATATAATTCTGCTTTACAATTTGTTACAAAATTATCTGTATAAAGCAATTTTTCAATAAAATATTACTTTATATAAGTATAGTGTGTTTAGAAAAGGTAATTTTGTTATGACAAATCCAATATTTAATCCACAACCTAATTATTCAGGTGTTACTATACAGATAGCAAACCCGGCAGTTAATGTCGGTCAGAACGACGGAAGAAATATGCAACCGTATGTAAACTGCGGTTATTATGGTGTGAACGGAAATGCTTACCCGCCACATCAACCCGCACTACAAAACCAATATAATACATACCCTAACGCATATCCGGCTCAATATTATCTGAATAATTACAATTATCCGCAAAACGAAAGCGGGAATAATATTACAGAACAGAATAAAACCCAAAATCAAAATGGATATGATACACCTTCAGATGTAATGTCAGAAAATATTCAGCAAGACGGAGCAACAGAAAATCCGGCAGCCAACTCTTATAAGATGTACGCTCAAAAAAATGAAAATAAAACCAACGATATGACTAAATCTGAAATCATAAAAGAAGATTTAGCCCAAAGGGAAGCTGAACTGGCTGAAGAAAAAAAGAACACAAAAGAAACAAAAATTGTTGCTTTAACAGATGAATACATAAAATCACTTGAAAATTATCTGAATAATCCTAATGATGAAATCAGGTTAATGGCATCTAAAGAAGTTCTGACAAGACTGGACGAGGATAAAGACAGATATGATGATGCAGCATTAAATGCTTTATTAAATAAAATGATGCAAGATCCTAACAAACTGGTAAGAATAGCAGCTTTATCCGCATTCAGTTCACAACTTGCAAGCGGCAATGATTACACTGTAAATCTGCTTCACAATATACAATCAAATCCAAACTCGGATAAAGAAGATGTCCTTCAGGCAGCAGATATACTTCTGAAAATGTCAGCAGGTGTAGAAGTAAAAAATATTCCAAACCCTTCAGTAAAAGATAACAAAGAACAATAAAGGCATAATATGGTAAACATAGCAAACATAGTGTGTAAAACAACAGGCTTGGTCGGTCTCAGCGCCGTAACTTATGATGCTTATGCAATGGCAAAGCACCATTCAGGCGCTGCTTCTGCTGAAATAACAGCTGATACATTTGAACAAGTTGTTGCGGCAAAACGCTCTAACAGCTCTGCAAGTCATTTAACAGGTGCTATGCAAAACAAAGTTGCAGATTGGAGAATGAAAAATCCTATTGTTCCGTTAGTTGGCAAAATAAAAGGTTTTGTTGAAGGCTTTTTGAGCTCACTGGCAGATAATATTATTCCGACAACACTGTCTGCAATAGCACTTGCTACAAAAAAAAAAAAAAAAAAAGCA
>CACWIL010000162.1 GCA_902760905.1 uncultured bacterium | reverse complement strand
CTAAATTAACTCAAAATAGTTCTGTTGTCAAAGCAAAATCAATTATTAATCATCTTATAATCAGTTTAATCAACTAAGATATATTTACCAAAGCATTCCCACACCACACTAAACTTAAATCCTGAAGTTTTAATTCTGTACTTTATACATTTATCACCTCCAAAAAAAAGGATTCTGTAATGCAGAATCCTATGGTTGTTTTCTTTCTAAACTGTTTCTCTAATGTCCTCGATTTTCTCCTCGTGTATTCCTTTTTCCCTTTTTCGCCATCTGTATCTTCAACTGTGGCAAAAATTAATCCAGCAGCGCTTCTAAAATTCTGGCGTTCTTGTCAGCTAATGTGTTTTGTCTGACCTGTGAACGTGTAATGTAGCTTCTCAATGCTTCTCTGATTAGTTCAGAACGTGAGCGGCTTTCATTTTCTGCTACTTCGTCAATTTTGCCTAAAAAACTTTCCGGCATTGAAATTAAAACTCTTGCCATGTTGATTCTCCTTTTATAATATCTCTGTGTACATTTTCTACTGATATATATATAAAGTATTTCTGTTTTAAGAAATTGCTTTTTTTTACAGAGAATATTAAGAAATGTTAAGATTAATTATTAATCCTGCATATATCTTTTCTATATGATATCCCGTTAAAATAAATATCAGAAGCTTCTGTATAAACTTTTTCCCTCGCTTTAGAGAATGAAGAGGAAGATGAAGTTAATACCAAAGCGGAACCATGTTTAGCTTCCCATTCAAGATATCTGTTTTTTATAACTGAGGGATAAAAACTCACAATAGTATCGTCTTCAAGATTATCAATGCCTTTTATTGAGTTTTCTTTATTTTCTTTATTTTTGCAGACAAGTACCAAAGATACTGATTGTTTATTATTCAGATTAATAATATCTGCTTCGTCACTAAATGAACCAATAACACAAGATTCAAAAAGATTGTACAGGTCATCATCAACAGAGCTAAGTATTGCATCTGTATCAAAGTCCTGAGTAAATGACTGAAAACCGAGAACAACAATTTTACCTTCTTCAGTCAGTATTCCGTTTACGCCGAGAATTCCGGTATATGTATTTCCGCCCATTTCAAGATATTCGAGTGTTGGATAAATAACGTTATCCATAAGAAAATACTCATTTTCTATCGAAAGCTTATAATTAGGAACACAAGCTCCCATACCATCAGAAAGTTGTCCTCCGTTACCTTCAAGAGAATGTTTGTATGTAAGTGAGCTGCCAAGGGGAAGGGCTTTATATCCATCAGTAATTGTATAAAACGAAAACGGAGTTCCGTATACATAATCTTCTATAAGGATTTTTTTATTTTTTTCAAAAAATATTATTTCAAGTAAATTTTTAGCTGTTTTTTCAGATGTAATGATTGTTGCACTGTTGTTATCATTAGTTTTTATGACAAACGGATAATTCTGATTTTTAATATAATCAGCTGCAAGGTTTTGTTTTTCAAATATTCCGAATTTTGGAGTTGGAATTCTCAGTTTATACATAACTTTTTTGGCTAAGGCTTTATTTGATACTATTTCATTAGCTTTAAAGCTTGGCGCGAATATCTGGAGTTTATTATCATTAAACAATGAGGTAATATCTGAGTTTATTGCTTTTTGAGAAACTGCAATTGTCATATCAATACTGTTTTCAAGTACAAATTCCAATATCTCATGTCTGCTGTCTTCTCTTATATCAAGACAGGTACAAAATTCTTTTAGTGCGTCACTTGACGGAGTTATATATATTTCATTATCTTTAGATAATTTTTTTGCAAGAGCATATTCTTTTGCCCCATTACCGATTATTAAAATTTTCTTATTCATAGTGTTATTATACCATATTTATGTATCTGTTCTGTTTCTCATGTGACAGATTGCAATAGCAATTGCATCAACAGTGTCATCAAGTTTAGGCAGAGTATCAATGTCCAGTGCAATTTTAACCATCTGTTCCACTTCTTTTTTTTCTGCTCTGCCATATCCAGTCATTACTTGTTTTACTTCCATCGGAGTATAGCTGAATGAAGGAATATTATATTTTTCAAGTACTGTTAATATTACTCCTCTTGCTTCAGCAACAGGTATTACAGTTTTTTGATTTTTAAAGAAAAACAGGTTCTCTACGGAAGCGCAATCAGGTTTGTATTTTTCTATAATTGTTGACAAGTCGTTAAAAATTTCTGCTAATCTCTTAGAATCAGATAGGTTTTTATCAGTCTGTATAGAACCGGATGCAATGAGCTTCGGTTTGTCACCACCTGCATCTATTATTCCGTATCCGACAATAGCCATGCCGGGATCTATTCCTAAAATCTTCATAAAGCGATTATATCAATTACTTAATAATATTACAATAATTAGTGACAATTATGTGTGGTTGTTGTACTATGTATTTGATACGAAATAGCAAAGGGACACGTTTTTTATGGAAAATGAAAAAATAATAGGTATTCCGAGAGGAATGTCATTTTACAATAATTACCCGTTTTGGTACGGTTTTTTTACGGCTTTGGGAATAAAAATTATATTATCAGATCCCACAACAAAACAGACAATGTCAGATGGAGCAGCTCTTGTTGTTACAGAAACCTGTCTGCCAATTAAAATTTATTTGGGACATATCTTAAATCTTATATCAAAAGGTGTTAAAAACATTTTTGTTCCTTCGCTTCAGTCAATAGCACCAAAAATATATAATTGTTCAAAAATCAGAGGTTTGCCTGATTTAGTCAGAAACGTAATCAAGGCTGATGTTAATATTATAGAGCCAACTCTTGATAAGTCTGCTAAAAAACAAGGCTTGTATGAATTTTTAAAAGAATCAGTTAAGCCATTCGGTATAACTGATTTTGATGTAATTAAAAAAGCTTCAAAACAAGGCTGGAAAGTTTATAACAATTTTTTAGTTATGGCACGTTCTGGAATGAGCTATAAAAAAGCAATGCATTATGCATTAAACGGAAAAGTTTTCATTGAAGAGCAGGATAAGAAAAAAGAAGCTCCTATTAATGTTGCGCTAATTTCACATGGATATAATATGTATGATGAAAGAGCAACAATGAAAATTTTTGATAAACTCGAAGGAATGGATGTGAAAGTATTTACATCACTTCAGCTTACCGATGAACAAATGGCTGAAGGAATCGCAGCATTCGGACAAAAGAAATACTGGGCAAATGAACACGAAATGACGGGTGCAGCTGGACATTATTTAAAAGATAACAAAATTGACGGTATAATTTCTATTAACGCTTTTGGTTGCGGTCCTGATTCATTAATGGTTGACAAAATCACAAGAAAAGCTAAAGAGTTTGGAAAACCGTTACTTGTTTTAACAATAGATGAACAGACAGGAGAAGCCGGATTTATTACACGATTGGAAGCTTTTATTGATATGCTTTTCCGTAAAAAACGCTCTAAAATTATATCTGATGTTGAAATAAAAGAATACGACTACATTCCGCAAACTAATATTTGCGATTCATTATTTGCTAATAAGTAAGGTAAATTAACTAAAATTCAAAATTAAACGTGCCGTCGCAACACATAAGATTATGGAGTGTATATGTCAGATAAAAAAACTTTGATATTAATTGATGGTCATGCATTAGCTTTCAGGCAGTTTTTTGCGTTAGAAAGAACCGCAATGAAAAATTCTGAGAATCAGCCAACCTGGGCTGTATATGGTTTCTTTAAGGCAATATTTGACCTGCTCGAAAAAATTCACCCTGATTTTATAGCGGTAGCATTTGATGTAGGCAGACAGACATTCAGAGTAGAAAAATATGAAGAATATAAAGCCCAGCGTGAAGCAATGCCAGATACTTTGCGTTCACAAATAGGTGTAATATGTGAAGGCTTACAGGCTTTTGATATTCCTATTTATACAAAAGAAGGTTTTGAAGCTGATGATGTTATTGGTACAATTTCGCGGATAGCATCAGAAAACGGACACAATACACTTATATTAACAGGTGCAACAATAGAAAAACTTGGAGTTTATCCGAACCAGATTACCGATTATAAAGGTTTAAGAGGGGATACCTCTGATAATATTCCCGGGGTTAAGGGTATTGGTGAAAAAACAGCACAAAAACTACTTAACAGATATCCAAATTTAGAAGCCGTTTTAGATGATTGTGAAAATATTCCGGAAAAAGCTGTTAAACAAAAAATCTGTGATGGCAAAGAAATCGCAATTTTATCAAAAGATTTGGCTACAATTGTTCGGGATGTTGATGTGAATTTTGACATTAATACTGCTACAGTTACTCTTCCAAGTCTTTTAAAAGTATCTGATTTCTTGAGAAAAATGCAGTTTTATACATTTATAAAAAATATTGATAAGATTCTTGGTAACTTCAGCGGTGAAAAAGTTGAGCCTGAAAATCTGAGCATATTTGCGCAGGGGGGAAATAAAAATTCAAAGCAGGATTCATTTGCTCCGATTCAGCAGGGATTATTTAGCCAAGCAATTAAAGAAAATATAGATGACAGCTCTTTTGATTATGAAACGGTAAATG
>CACWIL010000161.1 GCA_902760905.1 uncultured bacterium | reverse complement strand
ACATCCGGTGCAAATTAAAATGAAAGATTCTTATTACGCATTAAGCAATTTTAGACAAAAGTTGTAGACACAAAAATTATCGGGAACTAGTGTTAAATTTATTGACAAATATTACAAATTACGAACAAAAACAATGATAATATGACATTAAATTTGTACGTACAAGGATTACTAAATGTATTGTTATAAATGCGGAAAAGTAATACCCGATAATTCTGTCCGAAGCACAAATATTGATGAAAATTCAATTATTTATGAAAAAAGTGGAACTAATTATACATAATTGCACGATGAAAGAAACCCGATACCTAATTCACCCGATGATATTACTAATGAAATTATCCAAAGAATAATTAATAATAATTTGGATTCGCTGACCATAAATTATGAATTTACAAGATGCCGAAAAAATGATGAAGATTGGGATAATTGGGAAAATGAACAATATCGAAATAATCCTTTTTGGAGAGCCAATAGCGTCACCCCTATAAAACGCATTGAGTTTGAGGTAAGACTTGGTCCAGGAGTACATTCTCTCGCATGTGCCTTTCTGTTTTTTGAAAAACTTGAATATGTAGATATTAAGGATACTTCCAATGTTACTCGTATGGATGCGATGTTTGTAGGTGCAACCTCCTTAAACATTTCCGTGAAGAACCCAATTTTTTTTAATCCGTATATTCTGAGATACTTTAAAAAAAAGCTTTATTTTTTTACAGAACCGCTTATCTTCACATAAGTGATTTTATATAGCGTTTTAAGTTCATATCGCATGGTGTAGGAGCCCCTTATGTCGGAAACCAAAATCAATTTTTTCAACAAATTAAAAAAAACCGTCATAAACAAATTTAGTTCCGTACAGGATATTACCGGACAGATACTTGGTGACTTTCATGTTGACCGTAAGATGGATATACCATCCGGCGAGGCTGATATCTATTTATGTTCAGGCATGGATAAACATACAGGTAAACAGTTCATTCTCAAATACTACAGAAGAGAAAATGCCGTAAAACCAGAAGTTATTGCCAAACTGAGAAGTATCAGCAGTCCTTACGTTGCTCCTGTTTCAGGTTATGGTGAATTTCAGGGGCATCAGTATACGTTACGTCCTTACTATGAAATGCCTGCACTTTCTGATGTTCTTACCATGGGAACCAGATTTTCTGAAGAAGAACTTAAATCCTTTATCATTCCTTCAGTTATAGAAGGCCTCAAGGCTGTTCATGACGCTGATATTCTCCACAGGGATTTAAAACCCGGGAACCTGATACCGGATGACAATGGTGAACATATTGTTCTTATTGACTTTGGCATCAGTTCTCATGCAGACGGCAAAACTTTTGTTATGACTCAACCGGGAATGACTCCCTTCTATGCAGCTCCGGAAGCTATTCAGGGGATCTTTCACCGAGAAACTGACTACTACGCTCTCGGAATAACCATATTTGAGCTTTTTACTGGCTATACTCCTTTCCAAAATCCGGGAATGTCCGGAGAAGAGACAGCCAAACTCGCTGCCATCAGTAAAATTGAGTTTCCGGATGATTTCCCGGATAATCTTAGAAAACTGGTGCTTGGCCTTACCTATAAAGATATTTCCCACAGAAACGAAAAGGATAACCCTAACAGACGCTGGGGTTACGATGAGGTAAAAAGATGGCTTAATGAGGAGAATGTTCCGATTCCAGGTGAAAACACAGGTGCCGGAGTTACCGAATTGGCGACTGTCCCTACTTTTCAGCCGTATCGCTTTAACGGTAAGACATACACTGATGAAAAGGAACTTCTTTTAGCTATGCTTCAGCAGCCGAAAGAGGCTTTAAAGGATTTAGGTAGAGGGATTCTTTCACATCACTACTACATCATAGATGAAGAGAAAGGAAAACTGTGTAGCTCAGCCGAAGGAAAAATAGGCAAGGATAATCCTGAAAACATCAGACATCTCAGCACACTTATCTACAGTCTCAGACCAGATATCAGGGAAATCATGTTTAACGGCAGAATGTTAAACGGTCTTGAAGAAGTTGGTAAAGCCATCATCGATGTCGTAATCGAGGAAGCTGTGAAAACCGGGAATCTCCAGAATAAAAGTTCCTCCATAATTGCTCCTGTTAAACAGTTTGCATTATCAGGTATTCCGGAAGACTATGCCTCTCTTATTTTAAAAAGTACCGAATATAACCGGATTATTGCAAATGTTCGAAAGCTCTTGAGTGAAGAACAAAACATTTACTCCGACACTGAACTTGCATTGATTCTGGGATATTCCATTTGCAACGACCGCAGGCTCCCTGTTAATGGCAAAGTCTATGAAAGTCCTGAAGCATTTAAGCAGGAAATGAAAATTCTTGTTAAAAATGATCGTAAGGCATACACGAAACTTACCCAAAAAAACAAAGCGGATTTGGATTTTTTGGAAGAAAAACTCCCGGACACAGCGTCACGGAAAACTATATCAGAAGCGTTGGCTGACGCCAAATGGGCGGTTTTTGGTGATAACGAATATCTCTTTAAGAGCGGTCAGGATTTTGAAAACTTCATTGATAAGCTTGTTCAAGAAGAAAAACCTTATGAACTCCTAAGTCTGTTTAACCGTTATAAAACTTCGCTTAAGGATGTTTCAAAGAAAGTATGGAACACTGATTCCAGAACAAAACTTAAAAAAATTGTTTCCAGATTCATCCGAATCGGTGAATATCTTTTTACCGGAGAAAAAGCATGTCTGGATTTTCTTAATGGTGTTTTAGAACGTGGACAGAAAGAACCTGCATATCTGTTAGGCTTCATAAAGGTTCACCAAGCCCCATTGGACAAAGTTGCTGGCACTTTCCCTGGAATTAAAGAAGCTGTATCCAAACTCTATGCCTCAGGTGCAAATGTGATAGCCTTGAATGAACATTTATTCCCGGGAATAACAGAATTCAAGGATTTTATAGATATTGTTTTATCGCGCGGACACAGCAATCCAGGATATCTCGTAGACTTTATGAGACGGCATAAAAAAGCATTACAGTCTCTTGAAAACAAAAAAGGTATCAATAGGATCATAGAACCACTTAATAAAGCTTTTGGTGAACTTATTTCTTTTGATAACCGAATATTCACTAACGTTAAGGATTTTAATTCATACATTGACAGAATTATAGTACAGGGAAAAAACGATCCCAGATTTTTGGTCAGCTTTACCAAAAATCTCCATCAGGAAATTACAGACCTGCGAAACGGAGATAATTGCTGTTTGGAAGCGTTGAACAGACTCATGAACGCCAGAAACAAAATTGTTTCATTTGATGAATATATATTTCCAACAGTTACGGAGTTTAGTAGTTTTATAGAAAACATCCTGCAAAAAGGACGGCAGGATCCTGCATTCCTTAAACGCTTTATCAGGGTTCATGAGAAAACCCTGACTGTATTTAATAGAGTAACCTGTCTTTCTTCCATTGTAAAACCGGTTTTGGATGCCGGAAATGAGGTAATTGAACTTGACGAATACACCTTCCATAATGCCAATGACTTTAAGAAATTTGTTAACGGAATTCAGGGAGAAAATAATGAGAGAACTCTGCAGATGGCAAATTTTGCAAAGGAGCATCATGATACTCTCACTCAACTTGAAGGTTGTTCTACTGTAGCAACTCAGGTAAAGACTCTTCTAAAAACAGAGAATGCCGGCGAGAATGAAAAAGCCATCAGCGTAAACGGAATTAAATATACTCCATATCGAGTTCAACCTAAAACAAAAGAAGAACTTAGGAATATTATTTTAAAAACAATTCAAAAAGATGGGAATGAGTGCGATTTGAATTTTATTGATACATCTTTAATTACTGATATGAGTAGTCTATTTAAAGATATGACACAATTTAATGGTAAAATCGGCAACTGGGACACCTCCAAGGTTACTAATATGCATTGTATGTTCGTAGGAGCAAAATCCTTCAATCAGCCAATCGGCAACTGGGATACCTCCAAGGTTACTATTATGAGTGCTATGTTCTATGAAGCAGAATCCTTCAATCAGCCAATCGGCA
>CACWIL010000160.1 GCA_902760905.1 uncultured bacterium | reverse complement strand
TTCGCCCGAAGAATCTCTATTTTATGAGATACTTCGCTTATGCTCAGTATGACAGGACAATTGTCATACTTTGTGTAAAAAGATATATAGTTACCTTATATTATATCTTTAATTAAATAAACTACATAAATTTTTCACGCAATTTCAACCAAACAGATGAATATAATTACAGATAAATGCAGAAGAATTTTGAGAAAAATATTTGCTCCTTGTCAAAAATAAAACGATTATAACAAGTCGGTTGACATTATTACATCAACCGACTTTACTTGAAGTAAAACTAACTTATAAGTTAAAGCCTTATTTACCTAAAAGATACTTTTCAGCATTCAGGTGAAATACTTTTTCTTTTTCTTCTTCTGTTAATTCCAATGTATCCATATATTTCATCATTTCAGATAAACATTCATAAGGATAATCAGAAGCAAAAATAATGCTGTCTATACCAAGAGCTTTTTTAGTGCATTCAAAAGCAAGTTTAGACATGTTGCCGCTTGTTGTTACAACAACATTTTTATTTTTAAAGTAATATGAAACAGGATGTTTCATTTTTACTTCATCATCCTTAATCCATTCAAAACGATTATCAACTCTATCCATTATGAATGGGAAGTATTCACCCAAATGACCAAGAATCATTCTTAGATTTGGGAATTTATCAAATGTTCCGTTTAATATGATTCTTAATGATGTTTTCATAGCATCTAAGCCAAAGCCAAGCCCCGGTGAAGAATATACGTAACCCATATTTTTCATATCTTTATCATCAGATGCCTGCGGATGAACATAAAATGCACATCCCAATTCTTCAGCTTTTGCAAGCAGCGGAAGATATTTTTCTTCATATAAATGTTCATTCTTATAATTAGAATGTGTGTGCCAGTATTTGAAACCAAGCTCTTTTACGCAACGCTCAAGTTCTTTTATAGCTTCATCAACATAAGGAGTTGGCAAAACTGCTGCACCTAAAAAGCGATCAGGATATTTTTTTATAAGTTCTGCAACTGCATCATTAGATTTTTTTGCAAAATATACCGCCTCTTTTTCCGGTAATTCTTCCAAAGCAGGAGATGTTGACATAACAGCAACATCAATGCCATTTTTATCCATAACGGCAACTCTTTCTGATCCAAAATTCATTAACTCATCAATAACCGGATATTCATTCGTTACACCGTCAAAATGAGCAAAAACTTTATCTCTCACTTCCAGAATTTTAGTTTCAGGGTAATATCTCATTGCATTATCCCGTGTGGAAAGATATTCCATCAATTCGGGTAAGTAATAGTGAAATTCGCAGTCAATTTTTTTCATAGCATCTTCTCCTGTAATAAACTCTTATATCATAATAATACTTTTTCGCCGGATTGTAAACTAATTACAATCCTGAAAATAACAGTATATTTTGACAAAAAACAAACAATCAACTATCATTATATTGATATAATTAAAGCTATATTTAAAATAATACCTGGATTTATATACAAGCACTTTTCAAGGAAGCTGGAGAGTTAAATGAATAAGAAAAATACATTATTATCATTAATAATAATGGGGACACTGTCCCTTTTCGTATCTGCTCCTTGTTTTGCAGTTGACAGAAATGATTTGAATGCAGAGTTTTTCAATCGTTTCAATGATGATTACCTGTTCCAATATATCAATGAGGCGATAGATAATAATCATAACGCAAAGCAGGCAACAATAAGAGTGGAAGAATACAGACAGGGGGTAAAATCTCAATTTGCGAACGAATTGCCAAGTTTAAGCGTGGCAGCAAACTATTTGGGTCTGCATGTTCCGGAAATAACTCCTGCCTTTAGTAATATAAGAAAAAACAGCTTTGTTTTACCTTTTGTTGTAAATTATGAAGCAGATATTCTCCTGAAAAACAGGGATAAAACAAAAAGCGCTAAGAAAACTTATGAAATGAGCAAGTTTGATGAACAGTCTGTATATTTGGCACTATTATCAGATGTTGCAACAGTTTACACAAACATTTTAGAGTACGACAAACTTATAGAAGAACAAGAAAAAATCGTTGCTAATTATATCCAAATTTTGAACGACGATAATAAAAAACTTTCCCGTGGAGTTATAAATACAACGGAATTAAACAATTCTACTTCTAAATTAGAGGATGCAAATATAGCATTGGAAAACCTGTTGAAACAAAGAGAAATTCTTTTAATGCAATTTGCTGTTTTAATCGGAAGAAATTCTGAAGGTTATAATAATATTGCAAGAGGTTCTATTGATAATTTTGAATATTCTGCGGTTGTACCAAGTGAAATCGAATCAGATGTTATCTTTTCAAGACCTGATGTTAAAAGAGCAGAAATGGCATTGGAAAAGGCAAAAATTGATATTAGAGTTGCAAGAAAGGAGTTCTTGCCGAGGTTTAATATAACAGGGGTTTGGGCATTTAACACTATTGCTCCGGGTTCGTTCTTCTCCTGGGAATCATCTCTTGCCGCAATTCTTGCAGGAGCAACGCAAGATATATTCACAGGCGGAAGAAAAATTGCAAACTTAAAATATAAAAAAGCAAAGTATGAAGAACTTTTTGAACAATACAGGCAAACCGATTTAGAGGCAGTAAAAGAAGTTAATACTTCGCTTTGCATAATTAAGCACGACAGAGAAGTTGAAAACGGAGTTAATGAAAAACTTAAATTAGAGGCAAAAAATCTTAATAGTGCAGATAAAATGTTGAGCCAAGGGGTTATTTCAAAATCTCAGTATCTTAACTCAGAAAACCGTTACATTTCAAAAGATATGGATTTAATGAGAGCAAAAACTCAAAGATTGGTTAATTATTACACACTATATAAAACCGCAGGGGGCAAAATATAATGGAAAAGAAAAAGATTATAGCGTTAGTTTTAATAATTTTAATTGCAGGAATTTGTATTTTTTTCTATAAAGCTAATAAAAAAGATACCTCTAATGAATTAACTTTATTCGGAAATATTGAAATAAGACAGGTTGATTTGTCTTTTCAGGTTTCTGGACTCGTATCAAAACTTTTAAAAGAAGAAGGGGACACAGTAAAAAAAGGTGAACTCGTTGCAGTTATGGATGAATCTGACTACAATGCTAACTTTAAAAGAGCAGCAGCAGAAGTTGACAGAACTCTTGCAACACAAAAAGATGCCGCTGATAAATACAACAGATACGCACCTTTAGGGATTGATGATACTGTTTCAAAACAGGAAGTTGAATCATTGTATAACGCACAAAATAAAGCAAATGCAGATTATAAAGCGGCAGTTGCAAACAAAGATTATTTAAGTAACCAGTTAAAGTATACAAAACTTTATGCACCCGAAGACGGTACTATAATGGTTCGTGTCATTGAACCCGGAAGTAATGTGGCAAAAGGACAGCCTGTTTATACAATGGCAAAGACCAGTCCTGTATGGATTAGAGCCTATGTTAATGAAAAAGATTTGGGCAACATTAAATACGGACAGGAGGTAAATGTTTATACTGATACAACGAATCCAAACACAGGTAAAAAAAGAGAATACAAAGGTCAAATCGGGTATATTTCGCCTGTTGCGGAGTTTACGCCAAAAACCGTTCAATCAACAGATACAAGAACAGATTTGGTGTACCGAATAAGAGTCTATATCTATGATACAGATGAATTCCTAAGACAGGGTATGCCTGTTACAATTACTGTAAATCTAAAATCAGACGGTGAAAATAAAAAAATGGAAAATTAAAAATGGAAAATGGAAAAATTTTTACCGTTGAAATTAAAAATTTAACAAAGAAATTCGGCTCTGCCGTTGCTATTGACAATCTGTCCTTAAATATTGAAAAGGGTAAAATAACGGGGCTTATCGGAGCTGACGGAGCCGGCAAAACCACACTTTTAAGAACAATAATCGGTTTATTGCTGCCAAATGCCGGCGAAATAAATGTACTTGGGTTTAATCCTGTCACTCAAAAAGATGAACTGAATCAGCATATAGGTTATATGCCTCAAAAGTTTGGCTTGTATGAAGATTTAACTGTTATTGAGAATTT
>CACWIL010000159.1 GCA_902760905.1 uncultured bacterium | reverse complement strand
AAACTGTTCGTATAACCAAACACAAAACCATGAATCCCAATAAGGAATATTTGTCAGATTTCTTGTAAATCCAATTGTAAAGCATACCGCGAAAGCTAAACATAACAAACAGATGGCTATGGTTAAATACTTATAATTATCATTTTTTGAGTTCATTGAATAAGTCCTTTATATTATTTAGCAGTTTGGTAATATTCAAATACATTTTGTGACTGATAAACGAAACCTGCTTTGAATTATTTAATTAGCATGAGAATTGCGATTCATGCCGGAAACTATTTAAAACTATAGTACTTGTGTCCGATGTAACTGGTTATTACAGGGAATGCAATCCCCACAAAGTGAGCTATTTCCTTGTTATAGTCAAAATTTATATTGTTGTTAAGCCAGTAATAGAGATAAACGCTTATGAAGTATGTCTGGAGTACAGCCAGTATATTGACGATTGTAAATTTTATGCTGCTTGATACCAATCCTACCGATTTTGCTTTGAAAACAAAAATTTTGGTTAAAATGTAAGCCGTTATCATGCCAATCAGGTAAGCTAAAACTACGGAAACTTCAAAACTAAACCAAAAATTAAAAATAATTCTTGAAACAAAGTTTACCAGGGCAGCAAAACCACCTGCTGCCACAAACAGAATAAATTCCTTTTTATTCATTTTCTTCTACCAAAGACGATATATGTTTGGCTATTTTGATCCCTTCGGAAATACCTCGATCTTCTGGATAATAGTAGGAAGTATCAGCAATATAGATCTTATGGTTGTCCATTTTGATCTGAGGGATTGTTTTCAGGTATTCAATACCGCAGATAGGCTGGGCATACTTGTAACGTGATACCTGAATGTCTATAAAATCTTCATCCTTCAGTTCCTTGTTTATTTCCATAAAATATGATTTTATCTTATTCCGGTAAACTTCATCAGAATCATTAAATTTACTGTTTGTAATAGGCATATAGTATGGAATATAGACAATATGTTCACCATTCAGAGGATTTAAATTGGTATATTCAATTGTTCCTGGAATATCCATGTCTGGATCATTAACATTAAGCCAGAAGTTACCGGTCAGAGCCTTTCTTAATTTAACAATTACACAAACAACTCCTTCATTGATTGTTTTTTCGAACATATTTCTGGATTTTTCGTCAATACATTCAAAAATACCGGAGATGTATGGCAAAGGTATGGTTGATACTACGTTTTTAAAGAGAAAACCTGCATCGTTTTCTGTAGCAACATGGTATAAACCGGATGAATCCTGTGTCACAGCCTTGACTGAAGTACCGGATAAAACAGTACCTCCATGTTTTTTAATGGCATCAGCCAAACCGTGGATTAATGGTTTTGAACCTCCTTCAAGGTAACCGAGCTTTTCTTTAAACATGTTGTACCGGCTTCTTCCAATGCGCCTGATTCTGCTCCAAATCCACGCTGCGGACAATTGTTCACTGTATTCATAGAATTTAAGCTCAAAGAGATTTTTCCAAAGTTTGTTCCACGCTTCTTTTCCGACCCATTTCTTTATCCAGCCTGTGGATTCAATTTTATCTAAATCATCGTATCTGTTTCTTTTTACACTCATAAAGGCATGGAGCCCGTACCTGAATTTGGCAGTAAAACTCAATCCTTTGAATTTAAGAAGTGCTACTGGATTTCCCCACGGTTGCAGCTGTTTATTGTACCAGTATCCCATTGAAGTGGATGTCCAATGCAGCTTTTCTTTAAGTCCCAGTTCCTCAAGCATTTCGAAGTAGTCATAGTCTGACGTACAGTGAAAGTGGTAAAACCTCTCGATTTCTGTTCCTGAAAAATTAAAGGTTACTGCCATTCCGCCTATTTCTTTTTCCTTTTCAAAAACGGTAACTTTATAACCTTTTTTTGCGAGATAGTAGGCAGTTGCCAGTCCCATTATTCCTGCTCCAATTACAGCAACAGTTTTATCATAATTTACATTATTCACGATACATCCTTAAATTTATCGAACTTTCAATTTGCTATCAAAACCATTATGTTTAAAAGAAACTGTGTATTTTATTTGCAGTTTCTTTTGTGTAGCACGGCTGAATATAACTGTACACAAGTCTGTCCTTTTTTATATTTGCACATGGTACTCAGAATTCCAGCACAATTTTGCTGTATTTAGGATCATTGAAAGTTTTATTTATGGCTTCTTCAAAGGGAGTTGCTTTGACGTTGAAAATGCCGGGCCAATCAATTACCTCGAATTCATCATGCGCAACGAGCGCTGCGAGCTGCTGTGTGGTAAACGGCGGATTTTTATCAAAGAACGAGTATACATACAGCAGGAAATAAAACAGAGAGTAAGGGATCTTCATAATTAACGTTTTTGATTTTACCGCTTTTTTAATTACTCTGATGATATCGATGTAATCGATTTTCTCCAAACCTGAAATATTGTAAGTCCCTGTTATCTGACTGTGCATACAGCTTATTACAATATTTGACATATCTCCTGCATAGAGAGGCTGACGCATATACTTTCCGTTTCCTGGGATCGGAAAAATAGGTGTTTTATGCATGAAACGGGAAAGCCAGCCCAGATGTTTGCGATCAAACCATCCGAACATCAGAGTAGGTCTCAATATGACACACTTTAGACCGCTTTCGATCATTAACTTTTCCTGTTCTTTCTTGGTATTGGTATACCAGTCATCTGCGACTGATTCCACTACTGATGAACTGAAATGAATGGTGTATGGCACATTATACTTCTTTATAACTTTTATAATGTTTTTAGTTGAATCAATATTGTTTCTGATGAAAGGTTCAAGTGAAGATGCACCGATTTGAGCCTGAAGCTGTACTACAATCTCTGCGTTTTCAAAATGGCGTTCCCATGGACCTTCATCTGCTAAATCTACACATTCCACCGTAATATTTGGATGCATACTTTTTAAAATTTCGACATTTTTTTTATGCTTGTCCAGAACAACAAGATTTGTGTAACCCTGATTTATTAAATCAGTCACTGTGTTTTGACCGACTAAACCGGCACCGCCAGGAATAATAATTTTTGAATTCTTATCCATAATACTAGTCTCTAAATTTTAATCATACAAAATCATTCATCTATAGTATCAGAAAAGTCTATAGCGCCAAATAAGGAGGTCAGATGTTTATTTTGTTGAAAATGAAAGATGGGATCCACCTGATTACAGTCATAATTATTTTCCATTTGTAAGGAGTGTAGACAGTTTTCTTTCCATGATTGACTGCCTTGACAATATCTCTTGCAACTACTTCAACCGGTGCAAATTTAGAGTTGTCAAGATTTGCTGTCATTGCTGTTCTTGTCTGTCCTGGTTTGATTAAAGTTATCTTGATTCTGCTCTTGGTCAAAGCAAGAAAATGCTGCATACCTTCCACATATTTCTCAACAAAGCCTTTGGCTGCTCCGTAGATGTAATTTGATGCACGGCCGCGATCACCAGCAACTGAACCGATAACACCTATGTTGCTCTTGTTTTGATCCTTATTCATTTTGGCAACAATAGACTCAAGCAGAATTGCTACGCTGGTACTGTTAACAGTGATGCTACTACTAATCAGGTGATAGTTATCACGACATTTTGTATTGTCACTGAGCACCCCATGTGCTATAAGAACAGTGGTAAATTCTCCTTCCTCCTGTTTAATCTCATCACAGAGTTGAATAACAGAGTTTTCGTCTGAAAAATCAGCATACAATTCTTTTATTTCAATTTTGTTTGCGCTTCTTGCTTTTAAGTCATTTGCAATTACTGACAGTTTTTCTTTATTTCTGGCAACCAGAACGACCTTTTCAAAATTTTTCTTTGAATCAGTGACCCAAAGCCTTGCACAATTTGAAGCCATGGTTGAGGTTGCACCGATAATCAGCAGTGTATTCATTATAATCCTTTGCTATCTGAAGCAGATGTTAAAATTATTCTGGAAAATATATTCTTTAGTGTATACGTCTTAGAACCCGAGGTCTTAGAACCCGAGAAGTCGTCTGGAAAGATCGGAACTCATGGCCGGATCTCTAAACTTAACAAATTCATTGATAAGCTCCGTACCGTACCCTGTTTCAAAGAGTTCTTTGGGCTGGCGTGCGTCTTTCGCCAGATAGAGACGGCCGTGAACATTCTTAACTATAGCATCAAGAGATTCAAACAATTTGAGAGTCTTTGCACCGAGATTCGGAAAGTCTAAAGCATAGGTAAACCCCTCTTTAGGAAAACTTAAGAGTCCTGCAGGTTCTTTCTTTCCAAATGTTTTTAATACTCCAAGGAATGAACCTTGTCCTGATTCTGAAATAACCTTCTGCATTTCCTTGATTGCTTCAAAGCCGCCGTCCAACGGAACAACGCACTGATATTGAAAAAATCCCTTCGGACCGTAGATCCTGTTCCATTCAAGAATATTATCAAGCGGATAGAAGAATTTTTCATAGTGTGCTTTGTACTTGGAACTTTTCATTGTCTGTGCCAAGTAGTACATTTTGTTAAAAGCAAACAGCGAGAACCGGTTAACCAGAGAAAAAGGCATCATGAAGGGAACCTTTATATTCCTATCGACGGTGCAATATTCCGGATCAGATGCATTGTTTCCTCTCATGAATATTCCTCTTTCACCATTACCGGTGATACAGTCAATCCAGGAAACTGTATGTTCATAATTGGCTTCTGAACTTATTGCAAGCTGATAAAATTCATCAAGGTTCTCGTACGGCACATTTTCGGCATTTATCCACGGCCCGCATACCGGTTTCAATTTAAGTCTGGCGGTCAGAATGACTCCTGTCAGACCTATTCCTCCGATTGTAGCTTTATAAAGTTCCTTGTTCTCTGTCGCACTGCATCTTAGTATTTCTCCATCTGATCTGGCAAGAGTAAAACTTTCAACGTGATGGCCGAAAGTACCGAACATATGGTGATTTTTGCAGTGAACATCATTGGCTATTGCCCCGCCAACTGTTATAAGCTGTGTTCCCGGTGTAACAGGAAGCATAAATCCGTTGGGAACGAGAAACCGTTGTAAATCTTTCAGCATCACACCAGATTCACATTCGATAGTCTGCTTTTCCGGCTCAAAACTGATGATATGAGCCAGAAATTCTGTTTTTAGAAGCTTCTTTCCGGAATTAGTGCATACATCACCGTAACTTCTTCCATTTCCGACAGCAAGAACTGAACCTTTATTTTCTTCTTTGAAATCATTGAATGTTTCCGGAAGGTTATATGCATCCTGCAAGTATTCAATCTGATGTTCTGTTTTTACCAAATTACCCCATGAACCAAATTTTGTCATTACAGCATAGCTCCTAGAGAAAATAAAGTTACGAAAATTAATCCTGAAATTAAACTGAGCCGATCTTTTAGAACAAACACAACCGGATCTTCATGAATCAAACCTCTTGAGGCTTTGATGAACATATAAATCATCCAGTAAAGTATAACGAGTAACGATGCATATGCAAACCAAATACTGCTGAAGGTATGTTGGATTTCAGTACTGCTTAAATATAGCGCGAAGACTAGAATGGA
>CACWIL010000158.1 GCA_902760905.1 uncultured bacterium | reverse complement strand
GACGGCTGTTTTTTGCGTTTTTTCTACTATAATAATGGTATATTCCGCGCAGCAAAAGAACAATTACCACTGCGGCAACGCCCATAATCACATAATCCATATAAAAATTATAAAATTTTTTTAAAAAATTTTAAACTTTTTTCTAAACTTTTTTTGCCAGTACCCGACAATCAAGTAAAGGGTGGTGGAAACCCGTGAGATAAACCACGTTGTGGTTTAATGAGACCACCATGTGTTTATCCTAACAAACCAAAAAATAAGGAGATTATTATGGTTATTAATCACAATATGAGTGCAATGTTTGCTCAGCGTGCCCAGGGAATTCAGGATTTGAGATCACAGAAGAGTATGGAAAAACTTTCTTCTGGCGAAAAAATCAACCGCGCAGGCGATGATGCTTCAGGACTTGCTGTTTCTGAAAAAATGCGTTCACAGATTCGTGGTTTGAATCAGGCTTCTACCAACGCAGCTAATGGTATTTCTTTCATTCAAACTACTGAAGGTTACTTACAGGAAACAACAGATATTATTCAGCGTATCCGTGAATTGGCTGTACAGTCATCAAACGGTATCTACTCCGCTGAAGATCGTATGCAGATCCAGGTTGAAGTTTCATCTTTAATCGCAGAAGTTGACCGTATTGCATCTGCAGCTCAGTTCAACGGTATGAACATGCTTACAGGTCGCTTTGCTCGTCCAACAGGTGAAAACGTAGTTACAGGTTCTATGTGGTTCCACATTGGTGCTAACATGGACCAGAGAACTCAGGTTTACATCGGTACAATGTCTGCTATGGCTCTTGGCTTACGCAACGTTGGCGACGAATCAATCATGACTTTGGAAACTCCAGACGAAGCTAACCGCGCAATCGGTACTTTGGATGAAGCAATCAAAAAGATCAACAAACAGAGAGCTGACCTCGGTGCTTACCAGAACCGTCTTGAAAAGACAATTACAGGTCTTGATATCGGTGCTGAAAACCTCCAGGCTTCTGAATCACGTATCCGTGATACTAACATGGCTAAGGAAATGGTTGAGTTCACAAGAGATCAGGTACTTTCTCAGGCTGGAACAGCAATGCTCGCACAGGCAAATCAGCAGAGCCAGAACGTACTCTCATTGCTCCGCTAATCACATCGCTGCTTAGTAATAGAAAAGCTCTCCACACGGAGAGCTTTTTTAGTTTTAAATGGATTTAATTTATTCCCTGTCAATTACCATACATAACGTACACCAAGACAAACTGTAAATCCTATCTTTGTCTGATAAGGAAATATTCCCACCATACCAAGTTGTAAAGGTACAGAAAGATGATCCATAAAGATAAAATCAAATCCCACACCAAGACTGGTCAGCGCATTGTTATAGAAAGTTTCTTCTTTAGGTACTTCGTTTACATAATCCCATTTACGATCAATTCCCCCCTGATATCCTGCTAAAGCATATAAAAACAGGCGTGAACAAATAATATCCTTATAGGTTGTTTCAAAAAGCGAATAATCAACTTCCATTGTAAAACTCATGTTTAAAGGTTCAGTAGTTGAATCATTATCATAATAAGCGAATAAACCAAATTTTAATCCAACTGAATCGCCAAAACGTCTTTCGTACTGGAGTCCTCCAAAAGGTCTGTCGGTTATAAAAAGATATGTACCTATTCCATTTTTATTATCAAGACCACCTGCAAATGCGCCAAAAGATAAACCTGATAAAACCAGGATGCACAAAATTTTTCTTAATCTTTTATTCATTTTTCATCTCCTATAAACCGGTTTTCCGGTGTTTTTTTTGATTATCCAAATCTTATATATGGAATTTGCTTTTGTAAACCCGTTTTATAAAAAAAGAACCAAAGTTCTTAACGAACCTTGGTTCTTTTTCATATTAATATGTTGAAATTAATTATAAAACCAGTTTATTCCTGAATTTTTTTGTTCAAAGAGCGTTCAAAATATTCGCCGATCACAAATAAATCTGTTTCATCAAAAGCAGTCCATTCAGGAGTTGTTTTTAATTCTTCTAAAGAAGCTTTTAGAGCTTCAAGCTTTGTGCGCTTTTTAATAAAATCTTTTTCGTCTTTAGAATTCATTTCGCTGATGATTTTTTTGGCTTCCGTAAGTTTTTTATCTATTTTTTTATGCTCTTTTTTATTCGGAACAATCACAAATTCTTCATCATCATACAAGAACTTACCATCATTTATTTCTATCTGATTAGCATCAAAAACCTGAATATCAGCATTTTCATCAAAGGCTTTCCAGTCAATAAAATCAAGGGAATATTCTTTTATATTGATTTTTACAATACCATTTTCCAGAGGATTTCCTTCGTAAGTTCCCCTGCAGTACCAGGTATTACGCATGATATCCTTGGTTTTATCCTTTAAAAAGCTTCTTTCCACATCACGGATAGTTACAACAGGCTCTTTAAGATTAAATTCCACTTCTACTTCTTCACCTATCACGCGTAAAAGCCAGTCAGACTGAGTAACATTCTTATAAACAACAGTTTTATCTGCACAGGAAACAAAAAATAAAGCGCAAATCAGAAAAAACGGAATCAGTTTGAGCTTTTTAGTCATTACTGTATTCATCCTTTGCTTCGTATTTTGTATGTAAAAGTTCATGTGATTTTTCTCCAAGAGGTTTTCCAAGGAAATCATCATAAATCTTTTTAATTTCAGGATTGTTATGCGACTGTCTGATTGTTGATTTTTCATCATCGGTATACAAAGCCTTAGTTCTTGCCTGGCGGATTTCGTCTGTTACACCATAAGGCTGACCACCTCCACCAATACAACCACCACGACATGCCATAACTTCTATAAAATGATAGCTTGGCTCTTTTCCGGCAGCAAGTTCACGGCGTACAGTTTCAAGAACACCATCAACTTTTCCAATCTGATGAATTACCATGATGCGGAGAGTTTTTCCACCAAGAGTTACTTCGGCAAGTTTTGTTCCGGCTAAACCACGCACATCCTTATATTCAATTGGACCAAGTTCTTTCTTTTCTGTTAAGAAATATGCTGTTCGAACTGCAGCTTCCATTACACCACCGGTAACACCAAAGATTGTACCTGCTCCCGAATATGTTCCCATGATGCTGTCGGCCTTATCTTCTGCAATATTTGCAAAATCAATTCCGGCTTCTTTTAAAAGCATTGCAAGTTCTCTTGTTGTTAAAACCTGATCATAGTTTTTAGCACCGTCTCTTGTGCTTTCGTAGAGTTTAGCAGTACAAGGCATTATAGAAACATTATAGATTTCTTCCGGTTTAAGATTATTTTTCTGTGCAAAATAGGTTTTAATCATTGCTCCCTGCATTTCCTGCGGTGATTTACATGAAGAAAGATGAGGAAGTAAATCAGGATATTTTTTCTCGCAGTAATCTATCCAGCCAGGACAACAGCTTGTAAACATTGGAAGAGGTTTACCGCTCTTGATTCTTTCCAAAAGCTCGTTTCCTTCTTCCATGATTGTAAGATCTGCGGCAAAGTTTGTATCGAATACGTATTTAAAACCGATTGCACGCAGGGCTGCGTAAAGCTTACCTGTTGTTAAGGTTCCAGGCTCCATTCCAAATTCTTCACCGATTGCGGCACGAACAGCAGGAGCAATTGAAACAACAGATGTAAGATTTTTATCTGCAAGCTTGTCGAACACTTTTCTGATTGGATTACGGATTGTAATTGCTCCAACCGGACAATGAACGGCACACTGACCGCATTTAATACATGGTGAATGAGCTAAATCTACACCGGCAACAGGACCGATTACAGTTTTATCTCCACGGTTTACGTATTCCATTGCATAAACGCCCTGCATTTCCTGACATGCAGTAACACAGCGTCCACAACTTATACATTTCTTGCGGTTTAATACGATTTCCGGATAAGATTCGTCCAGTGGAAGATCGCGGTAAATCTTATCAAAAGGATTGTCGCGGATTCCAAACTGAGCGGCGAGTGCCTGCAGTTCGCAGTTCTGGTTGCGCGCACATTTAAGACAGTTGTCCGGATGGCTCGAAAGGATGAGCTCGAGGACGGTTCTGCGCGCCTTATACA
>CACWIL010000157.1 GCA_902760905.1 uncultured bacterium | reverse complement strand
CATACGGATATGGCATTTTCATCAATATGTCACCGGATTTTGTGAAATATCTTGATTTTGGCTCCCTAAGGTTCATTTTTTCAAAGTCTTCCAGAACACCATCTTTTTTAATGGATCTCTGAACAATTACTTCGTAAGTCCTGTCGCCTTCATCCTTATACCTTCGGTATGAAAGACCGGATATCACTTCTGCAATATCACCGAGTTTTACTCTGTTCATATTTTAGCCTCTGTGGTTATTTTTATCTTTTAAAATATAAAAGATTAGGTTCCGAACACTCCGTTCGGAACCATTTTTGCACCTATTGTTTTTGCCCAAAGTGCAATGTGGTGTGGTACATCATGGTATTCTTCAATGTAGGTGAAAAAGGTGGTTCTTTTCCACAGCATGTACATTGACTTAAATAGGGTGAGTTGGTCGAAATAAGCATGTTTGCGGTTGAAAGACTTTCTCCAGACCTGGTGTTCCTGGAGTCTCAGGAGATATTTGATATCTCTTCTCAGCATATCCATCTGCCGATACTCTTCAGGCAGTGGAGGCTTGGAGAGATTGTAGTAGTCGTTTTGAAACTGCCTTATCTTTTTGTTGAGCAACAATTCCCTATTATAATATTCGTTGTTCCTATTCCTTCTGTTGTTTTTTCCTCGTCTTTTCATGGCAATCTTTAAAAAGGATTATTGGTATAATCCTCCGAGGTCGTCCTCTTCTACATCTTCCGGAATCTCGCTTGGATCCAATTTCTCGGCAGCCACGCCCCCTATAACTCCAACACTTTGAATGTTGGATTTCAGGACTGCAGTTGAGATTATGCCTGAGCCCTGCGGAGAGAGGACAAACAAATCCAAAAATGTGTCATCTTCAGACACGATGAATGCCGGTTCGATTGACTCTGAGGATTTGGTTTGGACCTTGATTAAAATGTGTTTGGCCTCGTTTTCCCCTTCGATTCCGATTTCTCTTCTGATGTTGTCATCGAGATTTTTAACTTTTTCAGACCAGTTGATTACGTTTTCACTTTTGTTTATTATCCCATCCATATTATCATTTCCTTCTACTTTTTCAATTCACCTTAAAAGATAAAACATGTGAACAATGATGATATCTTTTTTGGAAATATACATGATATTTCACTAGTACTTTTTTGGTAAAAGTACATATTCGCATATTAACATATGCTCTTATAGTATATAAACTTACCGATTTTATAGTATACTTTTTTTAAAAGTACAAATTATTTCGGCTGTAATAATTAATTTGGTGTAGGTTATATATAAAGTTTATCTTTTTCTAAAAAGTGCAAAAAAATTGTTTTGTGAAACGGTGCTCACATGAAAAAAAGAGGGTTTAAGGAAAATCCAAACCCAAGTTTAAATTTGAAATGAATCTATACACGAGCAAACCTAACTTTAATCAGGCCGACCCTTGCGCCGTCAGCTACTGCATGCCTATGATGTGCTGTTGATGTAGTACCATATTGCACCCATCCAGTCCATTTTCCATTAACACAGTAATTTACATAGTATTTAGTGTTTAGGACCTGTCTTCCGTTTTTATAAAGAGTTGTGTCAATATACTTATACGGAGCCATGAAACCCGCAGTCATATCCCAGATTTTTGTTGCAACCACATAACTTCCGGAGCGTTTTTTAATCCAGTAGCTTTTGGCAGTAGTGGTTATAATCTTATATCTTGATTGTGTTTTCTTTTTAACAATCATTTTAAATGTAGTTGAGCTGCCGAAAACATTTTGACCTCCGCTGAAAGTGGCTCTGCATGTAAATGTCTTGACCTTATTTGGGATTCTTATTTTTGCAACGGCAACGCCCTTTTTTAGATTTGCCTTATAGATTCTGCCATTTATTTTAAAGTAGACCGAACCCCCGTCATAACCTCCACCATTATATCTGTCCTTTACATAAGCATAACAGTAGAATGCAGATCCTGCAGTTGCCCTGAAAGATTTGACTGAAATCCTACTTGATGATTTTTTTATAACGATTTTAGCTGTTCCAAGGGTGATGCCGTTATAGGTAATCATTTTTGCAGAGTATGTTCCAGGAGACATTTTATTCAGATTCCATTCACGGTCTTCATCATATCCTGAAAGGTATTCGCTATGATAGAGATGGCCTCCCTTATAAACTTTGAAATATCCGTCAAAATATCCGGACCATCCCAAATCAAAGTATTTTCCGGAGTTATATCTGGTTGTAATGGACTTCATATAAACATCAGCATAGGTTTTCTCGAGAACAGTTTCGTTGAAATCCTGTGACATTACTGAATCATTACAATCAACACCCAAAACATCTCCACATCCATCATCACTTATGTTTGAATCACTTGCTTGTAATATGACCTCCCCAGACACATTATTTGAATCAGCAATATCCTGACCATTAGCTTCGAAATCGCCAAAAGATGCAACATCATCAGTCAGATTATCTGAAGCACTTGCTGTTGAAATGGCGAATAGACTAATCAGGAATACTGCAAGTACAAAAATCATTTTATTCCTCAATTGAATTAACCTCCCTAAAAATATATGTCAATATAAATTGTGTTTAAAATAGTATATAATTATTACCAAATTAACTTAAAAAAAATTCAAATTTTAGAATAATTCAATTAACAGATAATAGTGCTTTTCGTTAAATGAAAAACAAAAAAAGAGCAAATAATAATTTAGTGATAATATCTTCAGTTTTTAAAAAAAAAAGAAATAAGAAAGGTTTATTTTTTATCTTTCTTGTCTTTGGAAACGATTACCATTCTTTCGTTTTCTTCATCAACTTCCATAACAATTGGCTCTTCTTCCAGCGCTCCAGGATCCTTTTCAACGCATTCATTGATTTTTGATTGAATTGCACTAACATCTTCAGTGTCGATTAAATCAATAATCTCTAATTGTTGTTGGAATCTTTCAACACCTTCGAGAGGAACGTTTTCTACGAAAGGAATAGCGCCAGTTGCTCCGATAATTTTCTTTTTATCTGCATCTGCACCGTTTTCGTGTAAAGCTTTAAAACTTTGACCGGTGATGTGACCTTGTACTTCAGCACCGGCTAATATTAAGAAACGAATATTAGGGTTTGAAATAATATTTGCAACTACTTTTTCTATTCCTAAGTTTTCTGTTTTACATGGACCTGCAATTGCAGCTCCTGTCAATTCAGCTTCAATGTGAGAAGCGAGAGTTGTAACAGCTACTGGACTTTCCGGATCTCCTACAATATAGTCACCACTGATTACAGGCCAACCATCTGCAGGAGCTTTTTTATCAACCATCTTGTTTGCCTCCTAAAAGTTCTACAATAATTGATATATTTTAAAGTCTATTTAAATATTTTGTAATCTGTCAATGACAACAAGTATTAATCAGATTGAATAAAATATATCCTATGGATTTGAATACAGAAATTTTTTATTTTATAAACAATGACCTGAACAATCCCGTTTTCAATGCGATACTTCCCAATTTTACCCATCTTGGCGGGCTTACATTTCTGGCCATTTTATTTTTGATACTCTTTGTCATAACACGGCAGAACATTTTCAATACAAGAAAATATTACGGACTTGTAAAGACAATCGTGCTTGCAATAATTATCATGTTCTGCATTACAAGTGTTTTAAAGCTTGCATTCCACTTGCCAAGACCTTATATGGTTTTGGATAATGTGAATCTCCCCCCAACTTCATTTGGAGTTTCTAAAACTGCCGACCCGAATTCATTTCCGTCAGGCCACAGCGCAACAACCGCAGCAGTGGTTACCGTAATTGTCCTAAAAGCAAAGGAATACTATGAAAAATACCAATTGGCAATCATAATAATGATTTTATTCCTTGTGGTGATAGCATTCTCAAGAATCTACATAGGAATGCATTTCCCGTTCGACGTTTTGATTGGTGCACTCATAGGAATTCTCAGCGGAGTCCTTGCAGTTAAAATTTTAAAAGAATAGCTCGGATGGTTTTCCTATATATTCAAAATCATCCTTGTTGTCAAGATATTTAACTCCGATGACCTTGCCGTCGCCAAAGCGGGTGACAATGCTCATTCCATCTTCAACATCAATGAGTATAACTTTTG
>CACWIL010000156.1 GCA_902760905.1 uncultured bacterium | reverse complement strand
GCCTGTAATAAATCCGACAGAAAATGAAAACATTGAGTATATAGAAAATCTGGATGAACCACCTGAACTGAGAGGAGCAAATTAAATAACATGGATCAGGTAGTAAGTCAGATAACAATATTATTTCCTGATTTTGCCCGATGGTTTTCGGCAGGCTTTATCGTGTTTGCAAGACTACTGGGTTTTATAAGATTCGCTCCCGTATTTAACAGAAAAGAAATTGCCGGAATGGTTAAACTTGCACTTGCATTTCTTCTGACAATAATAATCACTCCGCTTGTAAAGCCTGCTAATCCGCCTGCAGATTCAATGTTGCTTCTTCTTGTTCTTAATTTTACGGCTGGTGCAATTATCGGATATATAGCCCAGATTATCATACTCGCTATTGAATCAGGCGGTGACATGATAAACACACAGATGGGCTTATCATCAGCAATGGTAATGGACCCTTCAACAAACAGTCAAACTTCAATTCTAAGCCGTATAATTACGCTTTTGGGGTTAATCATTTTTATGGAAATAGGCGGATTTTACTGGATAATAAATGCACTGATAAGAAGTTTTGAGATATTTCCTATTTATGCAATATCAATACCGCTTGAAAAAATTATAAACCTGGATTATCTGATAACAACAACTTCAAACGTTCTTTATATAGGTTTACAAATAGCATCTCCGGTACTTTTGGCGACACTTGGGCAAGATATTATACTTGGCGTAATTTCAAAAACAGCACCTCAGGTAAACGTATTTCAACTTTCATTCTTATTTAAACCTGTACTTGGCGCTGCAATAATGATCTGGATATTACCAATGCTGATTAATGTAATATCCGACTTTTTTACATCATTTTCAAGCATTTACTAGAAGCCTGTGTCCTGGCTCGTCAGCAACAGGCTGAATGTCAAGTTTTGACAAATTTCTTGATGCAAGAGCAAAATCAAATGAACCTGGCGGAGTTGTAACCCCAAGCGATGCAATAAATCCGACAGAAAGACCTGTTACAATACCTGCAACAATGCCAAGTATTTTTTTTGTTACTGAAGTTGATTTTCTGAATAACACCATTGGTAAAACTGCTCCGGCAACACCACTTGCTGCAACAATTCCACGACCAAGATTTCTTCTTTTTGATATAGCTTCTTCTGAGGAGTTTGCCTTTACAAAAGCCTGAATTTTTGGAGCTGATTCTAATATCCGGTTATATGACTCTTCAAAAGTATCGACCTGTTCTAAAGGAACAGTAAGCTTTCCTGCCTTATTACCTTCAGAATCAATAACATTATATAAAACTCTTCCGTTAGGTAAATTGCCTGCACGTAAGATATTCCCGTATGAGTTGGTTTTTAAATTTAAGGATAAATTATTGGTCATACAAACACCTTCACTCTAAAGCCATTATACAAGTTTTTAATTAAAAAATCAACATTTCATACTGATTATTTTTTTAATTTTTGATAACTTAAGCTATTTTTGTACAAATATTAGTAAAGTGTCTTATTATTTAAAAATCTTACGTTTTCAATCTCCAGTAATATTCGACCAAATAACTCACTGCATCAAAAGGGTGTTCAAGAAATTTTGCTTCTCTTGAGGTTTTTATCTGAGTGTAAGTCGGAACATCAACTATACTTGTACCTTCCTTAAAAGAAAGATTATATATGTTATACAAAATCCATTTGCACCTTCTCGGGTCAATGAACAAATGTCGTTCACCGTTGGAGTTTTTTATCCTAGAGTTAAAAGCCTGTATTCTGTTAAGTATTGGCGGATTATAATTCCTGAGACGGAATTTAACATTTTCATACCCATACTCTTTTAGTGCATTTTTAATAATAGCATAATTTGTATATTCACTCTGCGTAGTTCTGTTATCACCTGATGCATCACCGTTAATAATAATATCTGATTTGTGGTTCGGATACCTTCTTATAAACTCTTCAATACATTGCTGAGTAGATGTATTTTCAATAACAATTTCATCAAAAAAGTAAACATCCTCTCTGTCTTTATGCGCAACAGCCCAGCACATAGGATCAACATTAAAATCACAAGTAAGATGCAAAGGTAATGTGGGATTATATTTAAGAAAAAGTTTATTTTCTTCGTCAAAACCTTTTACAACGAGCCCTGACGAATAATCTCCAAACTCACCCAGAACATTTATGCGGTAGTATTCTTCATCAAAACTTTCCTTCATAGACTGAACAAAATGCGGAGGAAGGTAAATATTATTAGTAGTCGGCGCTATAATAAGGCGGTAGTTTTCTTTTGAATGTTCAACAAACCTCTGCCATATCCAGCCTTTATCCCCCTGAGGATTTGTATGCCCAAAAAGCCGATAGCGAAAATCCACCCAGTTTTTTCCTCTGTATGTATTTCTCAAACGTCCTAACAACTGCTTAAAAGAAGAATCCGAAATTTGCGACGCCTCTTCTATTTCTGCCCAATGCAAGTTAAGTGACTTAAACTTTTCCGGGTCTTCCAGTGATGTAAACAGGATTTGAGAACCGTTTGAAAACTTAATTATTTTATCAATTTTATTGTACGTGTAATCTTTATCCTGAACAAACCCAAACGCATCAAGGTGTTCAAGATATGCAGCAAGAGTAGTTTTTCTGACAAGTTCATATTCTTTTGCACCAACCAAACCCTTACACCCCGGGTATTTCATAGAAAGAAGAATTCCCAAAAGAGAACCACACCAGGTTTTACCACTGCCGAAGCCGCCTTGATAAATTGCCACATCCAATGCATTTGAATGCGGAATTTCAATAAATTCTTTTTGTTTATCCAATAACTTATAAATCAAAATCTTCCTCCTTATAGAAAAAGGTAACAAGGCAAAAGACAACGTAATTTGTTATCTTAAAGCCCTATTACCTTATTACTTATATATTTACCCCCAGTTACAAAACATTGTTTGATAAAATGCAACCGAGTTTTTCATAAAAAATCTTTTTACTTTGCAAACACCGCTGCTTTCCAACAATGCATTAAAAACATCTGTTGAAAAGCTTTTGTTGTTGTCAATGCAATTATGATTTTCACATAAAAAATCATGAATAAGAGCAGGAACAAGAAATCTGTTATCAGAGTTTGATCCTATAACCCGCCAGAAAAATTTCGGAACAGAAGCCCCGTCATAACAGTAACCCTTAGGAATGCAAAAGTTATATTCCTTATTTTTCTTAATATCTTTCAAACAAACTTTCAAATCTTTTTTGCAGACAAAGGGGTATTTTTCAACTGATTTTTTTTCTTCCTTTGTCATAGAAGGAACATAATACCTGACACACAGAGACGGGATTTTGTCAAAATATATTCCGGCTTTTAAGTTCAAATACCAACATAACATCTCAACCTTCCTCTATGATGCCATTTGATTAATTAATTGCCGCAAACTTTCAATCATTCCGTATATATCGCCCATTGGCAAAGTAAAATTACCATTTTCTTCATCAAGTGTATAATATCTTTGCTGATAACCTTGCTCATAAGCATCTTTAACTCTGTCCCTGTATATTGCACTTACAATTTTTGAACCATATTTACCGGAACTTTCTGTATACGGTATCTTCAAGCAAGGCTGATAAACAAGGTTGCCGTCAACGTAGATTTTGAATGCGTTGAGGTCGATAGAACCTTGCCATACATATAAATCTGATAATGTATTTGTACCAATATAAAAACTAGAAGAATAATTAAAAGTTTCATTTACTTCTTTATAAAATGTTTCGCTCGTTCCATCACTAAATGTTAATGTATAACCCATTTGACCTGTCTTATTATACCAACATCTAACTTTATATGTTGTGTTTGCCTGTAATATTGTAGAATCAGTTGTGTTTATTATTTCACTATTCCCCTTTATTGCGAACAAAAATCTGTCATTACCAGCTTCGACACCAAAGTATAACTCCCAACGATTACCAAACATAAATTGAGATATCGAAGCAAAATTTCCAGTACTATCTGTTGTAAATTCTGCTTCTATCTCAAAATCATTATTATTACTTAAACTAATTATCGGAGTTTTAATGTAATTACTTCCACTAAACCCACTAGCAATCCCATCCGCACTAATAGTCGGTGTACCA
>CACWIL010000155.1 GCA_902760905.1 uncultured bacterium | reverse complement strand
AAACAACAATGTTTTTTCCTGTTTTTTCTCTGACATAATCTAGAGAGTTGCCGTCTAAAAACAGATTTGTATATGGTTTTAGCATAATTGACGGAACAATAATATAGTCAGATTCCATATCTTTTATAGCATTTATCAAATCTTCTGATGTAATTAACCCCGCAACCGTAATATTTTTGCCCCAGTATGTTGATTTTACTGGTTGAACTTGAACTGTCAGTCCATCAATTTTATTTAAACCTTGTGCAATATATTCAAAAGCAGTTTTTGCGGCAACAGAGCATGCAAAACAGATTGTCTTTGGTTTATCAATTTTTTCCGGTAAGTCTAAACAATCAAAATCGTCCATAATTGTTCTAAGCGATCCCACTCCGTCATCAAGCTGAGAAAAATTGCCGTAATAATCACTGTCAGGAATATTTTTATCAGCCAGAAGGAAAAACTCATCTGAACAACAAACTTTATTATATTTTGATGCTATATTTAATGTCTCTTCCGCTATTTTTTTATCAACTGTTTTAAGCTCGTTTGTTCTGAACTGAGTTACACCAACAGGAACAATAGCGACTGACAAAAGGCAGTCACCCAATGCTGATAAATCATTAAGCGTTCTTTCAAGTTCTTTTCCGTCGTTATAACCGGGACAAAGTACGATTTGAGCATGAAAAGGAATATCATTATCGCAGAACCATCTTAAATTCTCTAATATTTTACCCCCATTAGGATTTTTAAGCATTTTGACCCTAAGTTCAGGGTTTGTTGTATGTACAGAGATGTAAAACGGTCCGAGATGCAGCTTTGAAATTCTTTCTTTGTCTTTGTCCGTCAGGTTTGTTGTTGTAATATACGTTCCCTGAAGGTACGAAAGTCTGTAATCATCATCCTTTACGTACAATGTATCTCTCAGCCCTTTTGGTTGTTGGGCTACAAAACAGAAAATACAATTATTTAAACAAGGTTTTACTTTATCAAAAACAGCGCTTTCAAAAATTATACCCAAATCTTCATCAAAGTCTTTTTCAAGTTCAATTTCTTCTACTTCGCCGTTTGTTTTCTGTACTTCAACTGTTATGAGTTCGTTTTTGCAAAGAAACTTGTAATCAATCATATCCTGCATTGTTTCGCCATCAATTGATAAAATAATATCACCCTTTGTTATCTCAAGTTCTTCTGCAATAGAGCCCCGTATAACATCACTAACCAGCGCAGGCATTTTCAAATCCTTTCAGCAAAGATATAAAATTATTGTATTCACAAATCAGGTTATCGAAAACCATCTTGGGATAATATGATAAATCCTTAAAAGTCATAAGATTTTTTGTATCTGCAATTATGTTTTCAGCTTTCATCTTTAAAGCTTTTATCATAATTAACTGTTCTTCTTTGTTCAGAATGTCTGCACAAGCCAGTTTAACTCTTGCCATAGGCAGAAATTGTATCGGGTTTTCAAGCGGTTCTTCCATAATAAGCCTTTTTAGTTCACTAACACCATCTTTGGTAATTGAATAATAAGTAGAAGGTCTACCTCCCTCTGATATTGATTTTTGTGTTTTGACAAAACCGCTGTTCTCAAGTCTGCGGAGCGCAGGCTTAATTGTTCCGTAACTAGGTGTTGTAAGAACTGAAAAATCTCCTCGGATTTCTTTAGAAACGCCGTACATGGTTAAAACTGTCTTATTAAGTTCAAATAAAATTAAAAGTTCTATCATAGATTTAATTATATCATATCGATATATATTTCAGCAAATATATAACGGAAAATTGAATGTATATTTTTTCCAGTATTCCATTTCTTTCTATACATTTTGTTACAATTAGTCAATTTTTTTTAATAAAAATACTTTATCAATATATAATGTGAGGATAAAAAATGGTTAAACCAATAGTTAATGAGCGCCAAATTAAATATGTTGCGGAGCATCAACCTGTAATTAGGCCCAAAGTCGAGACTAAAAAAATTCAGCTCCCTGCGAAAAATGATAAATTTCTGAATACTAATCCTAAAATGAATCTAAGGAATGCATTAAGGAATGGTTCTTTAGTACATAATAAACCTACAAAGCTATTTGGCATTATAACTTTGCGCAGAGATTATTATGAATATACTCCGGCGATTGGTGAAACAGCCGGTGACATAAAACAAAAATTTGGTATAAAAGACGGAGTAATAAAATCATTAAACTCTATATATGACGACGATTACTGCCCTGCGGTTGATAATAAAACCGTAATTTTTACATTAGATGATTAATTATTTAATCTAAGTCATTCTTTACTATAGAGATAAACTCATGTGCAAGTTTTTCACTCCACTTGCTGTTAATCTCTCCCATGATAATTTTTATAGCAGATTCTTTGGTTTTTGCATCACGATATGGTCGGTTTTCAAGAAGTGCAAAATAAGAATCTATTATCAGGATAATTTGTGATTCAATCGGAATATCTTCTCCTGATATATGATTTGGATATCCGCTTCCGTTCCAGTTTTCATGGTGCTTTTCTATGATAGGAATAATGTCTGTTATATTTGATATCTTGGATATAGGCTTTAGAATTTCTCTTGCTGCAATTATAGGATGTTGTTTAATTGATTCTTTGTCCTCTTCACTTAATGGCTCCGTTTTATTAAGCAGATTCTTCGGAAGCATTGTATTTCCGATATCATACAATAGAACTGCAATTTTTAACTTATCAATTTGATCTTTTGATAAATCAAATCGCTTGGCAAGCAATGTTGCAAGCTGGACTTTCTGTTTAACACTTCCGTCATTGTGATCAGGATTGTATGTAGAAACAAGAGCATCTGCAACCTGATAAAGTTTATCGTTATTAAAATTAAGTTCTTTTAGTTTTTGAGTCAAAAGTTTTGCTGTTGTTTCTTCAACTGGGATTCGGTGTTTTGTCAGAATATCTATGTATGTTCGTATTGCAATATCCTGCCAGGAAGTTTCTTTTGTTTGTTTGGCTAATGTAACTCTGTTTCTGCCTTTTCTTTTTGATTCGTACATAGCCTGGTCTGTCAGTTCAAGAAGCTCATCAAGGTCATCTGAATGTTCAAGATATGTTGCAACACCTACACTTGCTGTAATATGTCCGATTTTTTCAAGTTCAACACCTTCGATAGCTTTTCTTATACGTTCTGCAGCTACCAGTCCGCCTGCTGAATCAATACCGGGCAAAATTAAGTTAAACTCTTCACCGCCCATTCTGGCCGCAACATCGATTGAACGAGCATTGCTTTTTAAAACTTCTGCAATTGCTTTAATTGCAATATCTCCGTAATTATGACCGTAAACGTCATTAATTTGTTTTAAATGATCCAAATCTAAGCCGATTACTGTAAAATGCTGGTTCTGACGTTCGGAACGAATAGCTTCTTTTTTTATAAATTCTTCAAAATATCTTCTGTTAAAAAGCCCTGTCATACTATCTGTTACGGCTTGTTCTTTTACAGCCTGGAACAAGTCCGCAATAGTAATTGCAAGTTCAATTTGTTTGGCAAATAAACTTAAAAAATTAAGCTCATTTACGCTGATTTTTTCACGTGAAGAAAACACAATAAGCGAGCCGAAGTGAACTTCTTGTGACATTAGTGGTACTAATATATATGATTTCATTCCGGCATCTTTAAAAAATTTTTCAAGTCGTTCTTTATCAAGTCCGGGAATGAATCCTGTAATAAGTTCAACAATATTAGGTGACTGATATATAGTATTATTTATTACGGCATTTTTCAGTTCTTCAATTCCGGGATAAACTAATTTATAGTCAGATAACTTGCAGTTAAAAAACTTTGCGAATTTTTCGGAAAAATCCTGTCTCGAGGAAGCTGCTACCTGAATGTAGCTTTCACCGTTTTTAATCTGAGGTTTTATTATAAAGCTGTAAATGTATCCGAGTTCGCCTTGAAGGCTGTTTACAATAGCATTAAGTACGCTTGAAAGGGGTTCTGAAGAATTCATCATATTCCAGATGTGCTGCAGAGTGAGCATTTGCTTGTTGGCTCTGTCAAGTTCGTTTGTTCTTTGCTTGATTTCTTCCTCAAGTTTTGCATTGCGCTCATAAACTTCAAGCAAAGTTTTACTGCCGTAGTAAATAGATGAATCTACGGCATCAAGC
>CACWIL010000154.1 GCA_902760905.1 uncultured bacterium | reverse complement strand
TGTTTAGCTGATGCTTCAATAAATTTTCCCCTTTGTTCTTCCATAGCTTTTTGGTCTTTTTTACCCATCATACGACGAACTTGGTCTGCTTGACCGAGAGAATAATCGGCAAGTACTTGGAATACTTGCATAATCTGTTCCTGATAAACGATAGTGCCATAAGTATCTTTTAATACAGGCTCTAATAGAGGATGTGCATAAGTAATTTTCTGCTGTCCATGTTTTCTTGCTACAAACTTATCAACCATTCCTGAACCTAACGGACCCGGTCTAAAGAGGGCAACAAGTGCACCTAAATCTTCGAATACGTCAGGTTTAAGACGTTTAACAAGGTTCATCATGCCCTGAGATTCAAGTTGGAATACACCTATCGTTTCGCCTTTTGTAAGCATATCAAATGTAGGCTTGTCATCAAGCGGAATATGGTTAATATCAACATCAATTCCACTATATTTTTTAACCATTTTAACCGTTTTGGTAATCATGGTTAAGTTTCTTAAGCCTAAAAAGTCCATTTTAAGAAGGTCAAGAACTTCAGTTGCTTCGTGTTTAGGATAACCGGTCTGAACGATACCGTCTTTTGACGGCTGAACAGGAAGAATAGTATCAAGAGGTGCGTGAGATATAATTACACCAGCAGCGTGAGTACCTGTTCCGCATTTTAATCCTTCAATCGCAATAGCCATATCGACCCAGCGTTTAAAACTAATCTCTTTACCACTATCATGATTTAATATTTTATAATCTTCTTCGTAAAGCTGCTTAAACTCTGATGAGCCCTCTGTTTCTATAATATCTCTGAGCCACTCGGCTTTTTCATTTGTAGCTTTAGCAACATCAAGCGCTGGCTCAATAAGACCGGTTAATCGGTTACTTTCGGTAAAAGGAACCTGTAATACGCGTCCTACACCTTTAAACGCAGCTTTTGGTGCATAAGTTGAGAATGTAATAATCTGACAGACTTTATCTTCACCATATTTTTGGGTTACATAATCAATAACTTCACTTCTTCTGTCAATACAAAAGTCAATATCGATATCAGGCATGGTGAATCGCTCGGGATTTAAAAATCTTTCGAATAAGAGTTTATGATAAATCGGGTCGATATCAGTAATCTCAAGAGCATAAGCGACTACAGAACCTGCAGCAGAACCTCTGCCAGGCCCTACCGGGATGTCATGAGTTTTCGCAAAATGAATAAAATCCCAGGTAATCATAAAATATGCAGGAAATCCCATCTGATTAATTACACCAAGCTCATATTTGGCACGTTCAACAATAGATTCAGGTATCGGATCTCCGTATCGCTTCTTTAAACCTTCGAATACAATATGCTCAAGGTAGTTTTCAATTCCCTGAATATACTTTCCTTCTTCCAAGACATCTTCTTTTTTATCTGTCTTATTTTTTTTCATTAATCTGGCGATAATTTTTTCATCAACATCATCAGATTTATATAAAAACTCGTCAGGTACATCATAATGCGGCAGCGGTGCATTATGAAGCTCTATCTCAACATGACACTTATTACAAATCTCTTCAGTATTAGCACAACATTCTTCAAATGTTTCTTCATCCATCCAAGAGAAAGCTCTGCGCATTTCTTCTTTAGACTTCACATAAAACTCATTATTCGGGAATGAAAATCTTTTTTCATCATCTTTATTAGCATTTGTCTGCAAGCATAACAAAGTATCCTGAGCATCAGCATCTTCTTTTTTCAGGTAGTGAGAGTCATTTGTAATAATCATTTTTATATCAAGTTCTTTGGCTAACTTGATAAGCATCGGATTTGTACGCTTTTGTTCATCTAAATTGTGATCCTGAAGCTCAATATAAAAATCATCACCAAAGAGTTCTTTATAACGCTTGGCAGTTTCATAAGCTTCTTCTTTTTCATCTTTTTGAAAATGCTGCAAAATCTCACCGCCAAGACATGCAGAAGTACAAATAAGCCCTTCGTGATAATCTTTTAAAAGCTCGAAATTAATTCTCGGCTTATAATAAAAACCTTCACACCATGCCGTTGACACAAGCTTTATAAGATTTTTGTACCCTTTATCATCTTTAGCAATAAGTATTAAGTGATAAAGCGGATTATTCGCAGGGTCACGAACTTTTATGTCACCGGTATGAACATAAAACTCACAACCAATAAGCGGATTAATCTTATATTTTTCAGCAAGCTCATAGAACTCTACTGCCGAATACATAACACCATGATCAGTAATAGCAATCCCGGGCAGCTCATTTTCGGCGGCATATTTAACAAGATCCCCAACCCTGATCATACCGTCTAAAAGCGAGTACTCCGTGTGAATGTGTAGTGGCACAAACTTTGACATATCAGGATTATAACATAAAACAATAACCAAATAAGTATATTTTAAGAAATATTATTTTTGTCTTAAATTATAACTTAATTTGTTTTTTTCAAGTTTTTCACGATTTTTTGCCTGCAAAACACGGATTTCAGCATACAAATCCTGAATCTCCTGTTCATTCTGACCTTCATTATGAACTACGTTATCGCCATTCAAATCAAATGCCGGTGTCACGAAGTTTACGCTACTTCCGGACTTACGATGATTACTTTTTATAATAGCTTTATTTAAAGCTAATGAATCGTCTTTGATACCTAAAATCTTTTTAATAAAATCTAACAACATAATAACCACCTTATACACATTACTTCTACATATATTAAAAGTATTTCTGTGTTAAAAAATTGATAAAATATTAATAATTTGTTACAAAAGATGATAAAAGATTAATAACATACTCTAATGCGCCCTGCTGAGATTTAAAGACTTCATCCCCTGCGCTTACAGTTTTGTTATAAAACTTGGTATCGCTCAACAGTTTATCGGCAACACTTACAAATTCATCCTTAGATTTTACAACAAACCCTGCTTCTGCATTTTTAATAATTGCATATATGTCTTTAAAATTATGAATAGAAGGACCTGATATAACTGGTTTTGAAAAAATTATTGACTCTAACGGGTTATGTCCGCCGGTTTTATTAAAACTGCCACCTATAAACGATATATCGGAATAGTAAAACATTTTTCCGAGTTCACCCATTGTATCCAGTATCATAATATCAATATCAGACATTGAAACTGTATTTTTAGAGCGCAGACCATACGGAAATCCGCTCTCACAAACAATACTTTCAACTTCATCAGCCCTGGTTAAATGGCGGGGTGCGATAATCAATTTTAAATCACTATGCTTTAATTTTAGTTCTTTATACACATCCATAACAATTTTATCTTCTCCGGAATGCATAGAAGCAGCAAGCAGAATCCTTCCGGATTTATCAAAAGAGAAATTAACCTCCGGAGCTGTAATATCAAACTTTAAATTGTTCATTCTTTTTGTTGTTTCAGGATTTGTTCCAAGTGACAAAAACTTTTCCAAATCCTCACTGCTTTGGGTGTAGATTCCGGTATAGTAATTTAATAACGGCTTAAAGAAAAGCTTTAACATTTTATATGATTTATATGTCCTGTCAGATATTCTGCCGTTAATAATACAAAGTTTAATACCTCGATTTTTACACTCTACTGCTAAATTTGGCCAAATTTCAGTTTCAGCAATAAGTATAATATCAGGTTTAACATTGTCCAGAAATCTTTTTACACACGAAGGAGTATCGAACGGGAAATAAGTGATTAAATCAGCAATTCTGTCTAATTTTTTTTGTGCTATTTCCTGACCGGTATTTGTTCCGGTTGTAACAACTATTTTAACATCAGGGAATGATTCTCTTGTTTTTGTTATAAGTTTTTCAATTGCATTAATCTCACCAACCGAAACACCATGAAACATAATTACTTTATGTCCGTCAAATCCATTGGGAGAAACATAACCTTTTTTTAGTTTAATTGCTTCATCAGAATAATTGCCTTTTTTATGAAAAATAATAAGTATCGGGTAAATTAATCTGTAAATGAGCTCACTTATAAATCCTATCATCTTTTACCCTCCAAAAGCAAATACCTTCTGCCTTCTTCTACTATATTGTATTCCAGTTTTCTGACTTCATCATCAACCTGTTTTTTCTTTATTATTACGTAGTTATTTTTTTTCTCCAGCTCTTCATATTTTCTCTCTAGC
>CACWIL010000153.1 GCA_902760905.1 uncultured bacterium | reverse complement strand
TTTAAACTGTCAAAAAAACCCAATTTTGCACCTCGGATTACCAATACAGACGTATTATAACATATTATGCAATATGCGTAAAGCCTGATTTTGCGCTTTTTGATTTTATTAACCATTTTATTAAAAATTAAAAATGTAACAAAATGTAACAAATTCAAAATAAAAAAGCAATTATTTAATGATTATATCTTTTATATATATAACACGAGTTTGAGCATAGAGAGGATTTTTATGAGTAATTTAAAAATTCAGCAACATAAATTTGTTGTAAAAGCAGGCATGACAGTAGATGATATAAAGAATTCAAAAGACACAACTGCATTGCAAAAGAAGTATGCATCAGCTTTTGATACTGACGGACATAAAGGTTTTTCTCAAAAAGAAGCAGATTTATTCAATGCAACAACATTTTCAGAAAAACCTGACGGAACTGTAATTTTTTGGACCAGACAAAAAGACGGAACAAAAAAAGGTACAAAATTTGACAGTAAAAATAATAATATTCAATATAAATCAGATGATGAAGTTAAGCCATATGTTAAAAAGGTTGCAGTAAAGACAGCTGCACCAAAAAAAACAGGGAAAAAGCAAAGTGATGAAGTAAGCTTTTTTGACGAAAGATGGTCAGGTTATCAAATTGCCAAAATAACGGGAGACAACGTNTTTTGGGAAGGTGCAAAAAGTCTTGCCAAAGGTTTAATCGGTGGTATTCCGAAAGCAATGATTAATCACCCTGTTGCAACAACCGTAGCTGTTGGAGTCGGTGTTGCAGCAACAGTATTAACAGGAGGAGCAATTGTTCCTGTACTGGGTGCAATAGGAGTAGCAACAGGTGTCGGAATGACAGGATATAGCGGATATAAAGCCTTAACCGCAAAAACTGACGGAGAAGCAAAAATGGCGCTTGAAAACTTTGGTACCGGTATAGCAACAACTGCAATTTCAGCTGCTTCTGCCGGTAATGCTTTAAATAGTGCTTCTGATGCGGGTGTTAAATCTGCTGAGATTTCGCAAGATGCTAATATCTTCCAAAAAACAACCCAAATGTTCAAGGCTATTCCGGAAGCGTTAAAAGTAAGCGGAAAATTTACGAAAGCTAATATCATGAAATTATGCACCGATTTAGGATTATCTGACGTGGCAAATCAAAGTTTTGCCGACAGAAAAATGTTATTAGAAAGAGAAATAAGAGCTTCTCTGCGCAAAAATGTAGAGTCCGGAAATTTAAACAAAAGATATTTAGATCCGGCTCGTCAACAAAAAGTTTTTGATGCTATTACCGAAGATAATATTGATTATGCTTCAAGGCTTTTAAACAGGGACGTTGAATACTATATGACAAGCAGATATGCAAAGTTTTCTGAAGATAACTGCAACTATATTCTTGAAACAGTTCCGAAGCTATTAAACTCAAAAGATCCAACTTTGCAAAGTGCTGCAGAATATATTATTAATAATAAAGAAATTTGCGATAATCTTTTCACACTGAATGCAGTAAATGAACAAAATGCAAATGAAATAATGTCACTAAAAGCAAATATGCCATCTCAGGAATATATAAAATATGCATCACAGCACGAATTTGTACCTAGAGAATGTGAAACGTTACAACAAAAAATATGGAGATTATATGCTCCTAAGTATAGACCAAGTTCATCACCAAAAACGTATGAAATAACTTTTAGTTCAGATGCTGAAAAATTCCAGTGGCTTGTTGCAAACGGAACAAAAGATAAAAGTCTCAGACAATGGATGGCGGATTACATCTTGAGCGAAGATTACCTGAAATCAACCCAGGGAAAATAAATTACATAAATTAATAAAACCTCCTTGACGGGAGTTGAACCCGTGACCTTCGGCTTCGGAGACCGACGCTCTATCCAACTGAGCTACAAGGAGGTATTAATGATATTTATTTACCAAATCTTCTGTTTCTTCTTTTGTATTCCAATACACATTCTGCAAGTTTTTCTTTATCAAACTCAGGCCAGAATTCAGGTATTACTATAAACTCGGAGTATGCTATCTGCCATAAAAGATAATTTGATATTCTCATCTCGCCGCCCGTTCTTATTAGTAAATCAGGATCGGGAATATTTTTTGTGTAAAGATGTTTTGATATTGTATCTTCAGTAATATCTGTAATTCCTTCTTCAATAATATTTTTTACTGCGTGAACCAGTTCGTCTCTTGAACCGTAATTAAATGCAATCTGCAGGTTTACACCGGTATTATTTTTTGTTGTTTCGACCGCATTTGCCAAAATCTTTTGTAACTTGTCACTCAACTTTGTTGTATCTCCTATAAAAGATATTACAACATTGTTTTCATCCATCTCTTTAAGCTCATTCTTGAGAGTCTGTGCAAGCAAATCCATTAGGAAATTTACTTCTTCTGGTTTTCTGTTCCAGTTTTCAGTTGAAAAAGCGTAGACAGTCAGATATTTAATCCCAAAGTCATCAAATGCTCTCATAGTAGCTTTGAGAGCTTCTACTCCTTTTTTATGTCCTACCATGGAAGGAAGGTTTCGCTCTTTTGCCCAGCGTCTGTTACCGTCCATAATTATTGCTATATGCTTTAAGTTACATTCTTCTGCAATTTTTTTTATATCTTCCATTTTTTATCCTTAATAGTTTTCTAACATATTAAATATTTTAAATACGGGCTCTTCCAGTTCTTCTACTGCTATGTCTTCATCAAGTTCAAGCGTGACAGTCGGAATGTTCCTCTCTATACCTGCCCAAGTCCCAAAGCTTCCCGGAGTAGGATATCCGATAGATTCTTCGACAGGATAACCGGTGATTTCTGATATTTTTTCTGATATTTCTTTTGCCGGACCGTCATAGTTAACTACCTTGTATGGTGCATGCAATGTCAGAATAAGATTTGGTTTTATTCTTTTTATTGTATTAATAACAAATTTTGTTTCTTCTTCGCTTGCCGGTTCGCTTCCGCTGTAAAAATTATCTTTTTCGGAAAGAATCCAGTTTTTTGTCGGAAAATTCCGGTTTAAATCAACCCCGTTTGAGTTGGTTCTCACGTTATGTTCATATAATCAGAATGGAGGATTTAATATTACCTTTGAGTGTTGTGTCCAATTTTCTCTGCCCTCCGATTTTTCTTTATTCAGGCTTTATAATTGCTAATGTATAATCGTCGGTAAAATATTTGTTTGCACAGTCTAATATATCCTGAGCTGTTATACTTTTTACCTTTTCAATAATCTCATCTCTGTAATTGAAACCTTTTCCGAAAATTGAATAGTATGCGATGATATTTGCCTGTTGAGAATTTGTTTCAAACAGGAATTGCTGTTTTCCTATCAGATTGTTTTTAGCGTTGTGTAATTCTTCTTCTCCAACAGGGATGGTTTTTATTTTTTCAATTTCTTCTTTAAATCCTTCTATCGAAGTCTGAATATTACCCGGTTCAGTTCCTATATAGATGCTGAATACGGCAGATTTTAAATGTGTTTCATAAGTTGTTCTTACCGTATAAGCCAACCCTTTTTTCTCTCGAAGCTCCAGAAATAATCTTGAACTCAGTCCGCTTGCTCCTAGGATTATATTTAGGAGCATAAGTACTGGATACTCTTTATCATCTAACGTTGCTACTCTCCACCCCTGAAGTATTTGTGCCTGATTAGCATCACTTTTTATAATCTCTGCATAGTCTTTTTTCAACATTTCGGGATTTGGAATCTTTGAAATACTGTCTGTAGAAGAAGGAATTGTTCCCAGGTAGCTTTCAAGCAGTCCGTTTTCTTCAATGTCTCCAACCAGTACCAGAGATTTCCTTCCTGTTTCAAGAATCTTTCTGAATGAACTTATAACATCTTCTTTTGTTATACTATCTATCTCTTCTAATATTTTTGTATAGCTGTGTCCGTAAAAGTGATTTTTGTATATTGTTTTAGTAAATAAATCAGAAAGCTTAACTTTTGCAGAATCAAGTTCTGCCATAAGTTCTCCCTTAAATTTACCGATTTCTTTGTCAAACTCTTCAAAAGTAGAGTTTAAAATAATATCATTTAAAATTGTCAAAGCTTTTTCAAAATCTTCATTAAGGCAAGTAAACCTGAAACGTAAATAATCTGATTTCATTTCAGTAATGAGTTCAATTGCATTTTCATCAAGCATTGTTGCAAGTTCTTCAGAAGAATAATTTTTTGTTCCTTTCATAAGAAGGCGGTTCATTAAAGAATATTCACCGGCATATTTTTCTTCTTTATTTATTGAAATATTAAGAGTCAAAGCAACTCTGGGTGTGTTTAAGTTTTGCTTAACACAAGTTTTAATTCCGTTTTTTAAAATAAATTCTCTCATAAAATGATTGTATCACAAAAACGTCTGTATCTTAATTTTTCAAATTGTAAATTTTGATGTAAATTAATGTAAAAAATTCGGCATGTTCATGTTAATATTAAAGTGAGGACGTTTGATGAAGATTTCAGAAGTAAGAGATGGTTTTATAAAATTTAACGCTGATGAAAGCATTTACCTTTCTTCATTTATTCGTGTTGCCGGCATGGATAAAGATTATATAGCTCAGATCAGCAGCTTAAAAACAATTAATAACTTAACAGTTGCTCAGGCAAAAATTTTATTTATAATGCGTGACGGTGAGTTGTTCAATTATGATAATACTGAACCGGCTGATGAAGCTGAAATTTATCCGTTTACTCTTGATATTTTAAGAAACTCGGTTAATGTAACAAATCCGGTAATTATTGGTAAAACACTTGATAATTCAGGTAACATAGTTATTGATTCATCCGCATTAAACAAAAAAATGCTTGTGAGTGTTGATGATTCGGATTTGAATAATTTGCTTCTGAGAAATTTATCCGTACAATTTGATAATTTGGGGGTTAAGACCGTTATTATTGATGCAAAAAATGCGGTTAAACTTCCTAAGAAATCGGCAATAAAGGATTTTAAGCTCCCTTTAAATAAAACAACTCTGAAATATCTCTATAACGCTTGCGTTAATGGTGCAACGCAGGACAGCAAACAAATGATTGCGGATGTTTTTGAAGATATGGAGGAATACATCAGCTCTGTACCTTTTGTTCCGTTTGGTGTTTTAAAATCTATAGTTGATGATATGGTTGATAATCAACATGTGTTCAAGCTGTTTGTTCTGAAAAATAAATTATCATATTTGCATAAACTTGGTTATTTTGCGGAAAATCAGTCTGAGGCAGAAAGTTTAAATAAAATTTTGGAGCTTTCCAATCCTGTTGTTGATATTTCATCTGTTGATAAAGAATTTTTAAATTATTACCTCGAATATATTTATTCGCTGCTTAACCCTGAAAAAACTCAGGTTCTTTTTGAATCATCAAATAATATTTCCAAACGTAATCTAAAGATGATTATAGAAGATTCAGAAGTTCCTTCAGTGTTCATCGCTCATTCAAAATACAGATTTTTGAATGATATTAAAATAATGTTTGATAATTTTATCATAGAGCCGACTTTTGATAATAAATCAGTATTTGGTGTATACAGGTCGTTCTTGTCATCTATGCCTGAAAAAACGTATCTGATTGCAGGAGAAGGAATAAACTATATTCCAATCATATCAAAAGCTCTTATTATTGATGACGTTCTTTCTGTGCAGACAGACGAAAAATCAGAACCTGAATTATCTGAAGATTTTGTAATAGCAGAGGAAACTGAGCATATAGATGACAGCAATGATATAGATGATAGCAGTGATGTAGGTGACAGCATTGATGTAAAAGAAGTTACGGTAACGGAAGAAGAATCTGTTCCTGAAGAAAGCTTATCAGAAATGTCAGAAGAGCTGCAAGATGCTGCAGATAACGAATCTGATGAACAACAAGAAGAAGATATACTTTCTAAGGAAGAGATTATAGCAAATATTGAACAAAAATCTGATGAAGTAATTGACTCAATATCGGAAAACGTTCAGGATATTCAGGAAATAGATTTATTTGATGATGATTCAGAAGACAGTACTGAAGAAATTTTGGAAAATGAGTCCGAAGAAAAAGAAGTTGTTTCTGACGCTGATGAACAATTGATATCAGAAGATGATAAACCAAAAAATGAGGATGTTATTGAACCGGAATATGAAATACTTTCGCCTGATTATGAAGATGATATAGAGATTGCGGAAGATACAGCTGCACCTTTAATGCATGATTATGAACCTCAAAATGAAGCTGACTTAAATATTTTGGAAACAGAAACAGAAGATGATGATTCAATCACGCAGGAAATAGTTATTGAAGACGGTCCATCGGATTCTGAAGAATTTTCTACTGAAGTTGCAGTGTCTGATGATTTATTAGATGAAATAGAGTTGTCAGAAGAAACTGTTGGTGATTCAGAAGATGTATTGCTTACTGATTTTGATGATACAAATAACAGTTTCCAACAAGAAAATACAGAGCTTCTTACAGAGGATTATTCAGATGAAATTGCGGTAATTCCGTCTGATTTGGAGGAGTTGTCATTAAAAGCAGGAAATGCTTCTGAAGACGCAGGAATAATTAAAAATTCCGACGAACATAATGCTGATGAACTCATTACTTCTGACAATTCTGATATAAGTGATTTTGATGAAATTGTCGAGTTAGATCCTGATGAATCGAATGATAATGACATTATTATTGATATATCTGATGAGGAGGAAAATATTAATATTGATGAAGAGATTGATCATCAGATAATAGAAGATGTTGACAAGGTTTATACAACAATAAAAGAACCTGAAAATAGTGATAATATTTCAGATTCCGATTTAGATTTGATTGATGAACTTAATAGTGACAGTGATGATGTTTTAATAGAAGATTACTCCGATGATATATTAGAACAGCCACAGGAAAGTATTATTCCTGAAAAACAGCCGGCTGCAGCAAACCAGGAAATTCTTGAAAAACGTGATATAAATACTCCTATTGTTCCTGTTTATGATGCAGATATTCCTCAGGAAGATTTGGTTATAAGTGATTCTATACAGCAAGGTGATTCTGTTGTTCATGCAAAATATGGTAACGGAATTGTAGAGAAGATGATTAAATACGGAACAAAAACTCTGTATTCCATAAACTTTGAAAATATCGGACGCAGACTTCTTGATCCGACTCTTACGGAAATAAAGAAAATTTAAGTTTGAAAATTAAATCCGGTAATTAAATTACA
>CACWIL010000152.1 GCA_902760905.1 uncultured bacterium | reverse complement strand
CCTGATTCAACTGCATTATCAATGTTTTCAGAAGTTTCTGTCCAGTTTTCCAAACTGTCAACTAGTTGACTGCCCAGAGAGTTTGAAATTCCAAAAACTGCTTCTATATCACCGTTTGCTGCAGATGTTAAACTTCCAATTTGTGAGGAGGTATTTGTCAAAAAACCTAAATTTGTATTTGTACCGTCAAAAACATTGCCAATAGTAGATAATATTTGCGGAACTCCACTGCTGATTACTCCTGCAGCGGCAGTGTTGTTTAGTGAAAGCTGCATGTATTTTTGAGCTTCCATATTTCCTGCAATACCGCCCAAACCGAAAGAAAAAAGTCCTCCCAGAAATCCTGATGATTCAGCAGCAACAGCTTTAGCCATATATTCTGCGGCTTTGGTTACATACTTTGTTTCTTGAGCTGCAAGTTTTCCTGTTACCTGAGCTTTATTAACAACTGCTTGCTGATTAATGGCTTCTATTTTTCTTTCGCCATCTGCCTTTGTTTCATCTGCTTGTGCTTGTAAATCTGTATTTGTTGATTCTGCATCTTCTGTTTGTTCATTAAGATCAGCTTGCTGTTTGCTGAGAGCTTGAACTCTGCCTAATAGTTCTTGAACTGCAGAATTTTCTTTGCTTATTGCATCAAGAGCTGCTCGTCTTTTTTCCGGTGTTGTTGCATTCTCATATGCTTCTTTTTGTTTTTGTATTTCTATCTGATGTAATTTAACTTCCTGGTTTATTTTTTCTTTTTCTTTTTCTAAGCCGTTTATCTGTTCTAAAATCTCAGTAATTTTTTTCTGATTTTCATTAATTTGATCTATAATTGACTGAATAGCATTTTTATTAGCTTCTGATTGTGTTTGAAGAGAAGAATCTAAATTATTGTTTATCTCTTCATTTTCTTTTACTGCTGCCTTTGCTTCTGCTTCGGCATTATCGCCTAATGCAAAAAATACGCTGGTTAATCCGTTTATACCACTTTGTATTTTTGATTCTGTTGAAGCATTAGGATCAAACATACTTTGTACAGTACATCCGACATTTCTGAAAATATTTTGACTAATGCTTGGTGCCATCTTAAATACTTCTTTCTTATAATACCATCTTATATATATAAAGTATTTAAAAATTAGATAATTTCACCGGTTTTAATGATTGTTACAAAACTTTACATACGCATTTTATAAAAATTTTTGTTTACCCCCCTGTTTTTGTTATACTTAAATTATAGATTAGATTAAAAAGGAATTTTTATTATGAAGGATATGTTAGATAAAATCGTTCAGATTGAAAAAAGGTACGTTGAACTCGGTCAAACTCTTTCTGATCCGAACGTTATAGCTGATTACAACAAATTTCGTGATTTATCAAAACAGAGAAAATCAATGGAAGAAACAGTTGAACTTTATTACGCCTGGAAAAAGGCAACAGATGCTATTGAAGAAGCTAAACAGATGATTCACGAAGAAAAAGATGAAGAAATGAAAGCTTTTCTCAAAGCAGAAATGGAAGAGAATGAAGCAAAGCTTCCTGAATATGAAGAAAGAATGAAGGTTCTTTTGCTGCCTCGAGATCCTATGGATGATAAGGATATTATGTTAGAAATCAGAGGTGGTGCAGGTGGTGATGAAGCAAATATTTTTGCAGGCGATTTAGCAAGAATGTATCTTAAATATGCCGATAAACAGGGCTGGCAAACGCAAATCTTATCCAAAACAGAGTGTGAGGCAGGCGGTTATTCTGAAATCATTATCTCAATAAAAGGTGATGCCGTTTATTCTCAGCTTAAATATGAATCAGGTGTTCACAGAGTTCAGAGAGTTCCTGAAACGGAATCTCAGGGCAGAGTTCATACTTCTACAGCAACCGTCGCAGTTATGCCTGAGGTTGATGATGTGGAAATTGAAATCAGACCGGAAGATATTGAAATGTCTACTGCCAGAAGCGGAGGCGCAGGCGGTCAAAACGTAAACAAAGTTGAAACTGCGGCAAGACTTTTCCACAAACCGACTGGTATTATGATTTTCTGTACGGAAGAACGTTCGCAACTCCAGAACAAAGAAAGAGCAATGCAAATTTTACGTTCAAAATTGTATGACCTCGAAGTTCAAAAACAAATGCAGGAAATAACCGACCTTCGTCGTTCACAAGTCGGAACAGGAGACAGAAGTGAACGTATCAGAACATATAACTTCCCTCAGGGGCGTTTAACAGACCACAGAATTAACCACAACCTCAATGTATGGACAGTTATTGACGGTGATTTGGATGAACTTATTCATCTTCTGATAGAATATGACCAAAAATTAAAACTTGAAAAACTTGCAGAAGTTGGATAACAAATAATTGTACACTGCAAAGCTTAACTATAATGAAATGGATATAAATAATGCAAATACAAAAAGTACAACCAAATCAAACAACATTCGGTACGAAGGTATATATTAGTAACTCTACAAAGAACTTAGTACTAAAATCAAAAGCAAAACGAAAATTTGTTAAGCACATAAATATATTGGAAAATAATGGTGTTAATGATGTTTTTGTCTTAAGCCATTCTCATGACAACTTGGGTTCTGTCGATTGGCTGAAAGGAATTGTGTTTGAAAAAAGAAGCAATTGTGTTTACAGAACACCTTGGGGCTCTGAAGATGCGCTATTTTATAATTATTACGGAGCAAGAAGGAATACTCATGCGAACTTATCAGGTATGTATAAACAAGCAAAACATGAATGGACTATGCGTAAATTAAATACATGTGATTTAGAAAAAGTTGAAAAGGACTTGCAAAAAGATAATAGATATGTCTTATTTACAGAAAGTGACAAAAGATGAAAATATTACCGATTAACAACATTCAAAACAACAAACCTCAAAACTTTAAAGCAAAATTTACAGAAAGAGATATAAATGCCGTACTGGCAGATATCAAAGGACATGATGCTGATTTATACCCAAAATTATATACATTGTTGGAAAGAATGAATGAGCTTTCGGGGCAAACAGCAGAGTTTATCTCGTCTAAGAACGGTGATTTATGGCAGGTACATATTGATAACAAATCTATGACAGGTGGAAAGTATTTTATAGATAAATTCTCAGCATTATATGAAAGTATTGTTAATATAAAAGGCGGATTTGTTAAAAATACTGAATTTGTAAGAATGCCGGAAAGTATTTTTGAACAAAAATGGTGGGAAAACAGATTCAAAACAGAAGGAGATGTAAGAAACTTCAATATTTACATAGCCAGAAAATCATAAACTAAATAAAAATTTGAGGAATAATTTTTGGAACACAAAAGAAAATGTATAGCCTGCGGAGAAATAAAACCGCGAAGCGAATTAATTAGAATAACTAAAGATCATATAAGCGAAAATATCGTTATACAGCCTGATTCAAAGACATTTGGCAGATCTGTATATCTTTGTTATAATGAAAATTGTATTAATACAGTAATAAAGAAAGGAGTTAATAAACTCCTTAAAACAAATATATCTCGCGAGGATTTGAAAGGACTATTGGATGGACAGTTTAAGAGTTAGTGAGTTAGCAAAAGAACTAGGGAAAACAAGTAAGGAAATTATAGAAAAATTTGCAGAGATTGATATAATTGTTAAATCTCATTCAAATACGGTTACGCCGGCTCAGGTTCGTAAACTGAAAGAACATATGGGATACGGGATTCAAAAACCAAGTGCAAAACCAAAAGCTTTTATTGTAAAAAAATCCAAAACTCCTCAGGAGGAAGCTCCGTCCGTAGAAACAAAAAAAATATCAAAACCTGCTGCCCCCCAGATAGAACGTGTCCAGAGAGTCCCAAAAGCTGCTAAAATTGAAAAAGTAGAAAAAGTTGAAAAAACCGAAAAAACTGTTAAAGAAAATACTGAAAAAGAAACTCCCGTTATTAAGAAAGCTGAAAAGCCTCAGGTTCGAATAGAAAGAACAAAAATTGAGTATAAAAACCAGTCACGTATTGAAATTGTACGCAAAGCACCTCAGAATACGGATAAAAATAATTCAAAAGATGGTAAATCTCAGGATAAAGGCGACAGAAAGTCTTTTAATAAACCATCCGGTGATAAAAAAGTTGTTGAACGCAGAATTATTTCTCAGGATATTTATGAAGGAAAAGGTAATGCTTCAAAAAGAAGAAATGACGGTGGAAAGAAAAAAGACAAAGATTTCAACTCTAAAAAAGAAGAT
>CACWIL010000151.1 GCA_902760905.1 uncultured bacterium | reverse complement strand
AGATATCCATTGCAGTAAAGGATTTTGCCTTGAAGATTTTGTACAGAGGATTATGATTAGTATGACGGCTGTCAATTGAAAGAAAAGTTACCTTACCGTTTTCATCCGGACGAAAGGTCATATAACCGTCCAGATAATTTTCCAGACGGCGTTTTTCATCATCATAAGTACGCGGACTCTTACCAAAAAACTGATCCCTCGTTTTAAATCCATAGATATAAAAACTGCGGATATAAGTTCTGAGAGTATCTAGATTTTTAATAAGCTCCGAGTAGGCCATACTTAATTATACCACCGATCTCAGTCAAAATCCTCTTTATTCACTACTACCGGATAAGAGTCGTACTGACGGCAGCCGGGTGTTGGAATAAGAGCCGAACGCTTTATGATGTTGTTTCCATCCTTGCTTTTGTGGCTGGAATCGTTTGCTACAAACTCGTCTACATAATCTGAAAGATTTGGATTATCAGCTTCCTCATAAACCACTTTAAGAAAATTATTCGGATTGAAAGTGAGACATTCCTTTCGAACCAATGTATGATAACCGCCACTTGTTTTGACAATTGCAAAGTTACCAAGACCAAAAAGCTTTTCTCCTGCCATATGAAGTGCAGTATAGGCTTCTTCGAAAACTTCGGAAGTTCGACATTCCTTTTTGATATCCATATCAAAATCTAACCAGATACGGCGGCTTGTGTGAGAGGCATGACAGCTCTTCATATGCTCAAAAACCTTAGGCATCTTAACAAGATGATCCTGAATCCCAGGCTTTGAACCTCGAAGAATTGCAGCAGTGAGATTTTTGCGCTCCTTGTTGTAATGCTCAAAGGTATCTTCAATACAGTCAATTTCGTTTGTAGGATTCACCACAGAATAAACAACCATTGCATGTTCTGGATATGGGACTCCGGCTGGAGTCAAAAGAGAACGTTTATCACAGTTGTAAGCATAAAAGGCCTGTCTGTAGATATCGAAATTCCATTCCTGCTTAAGACCACCTTTACAGCGAATCAACTCTTCGCGCATCATTTCACCACGGGCACCAACCTTTGTATATTCGCGTTCCTCGTCCGTAAGCTTCTTACCACGACAAGCAAGCATAATCATATAAGTTTCATATTCAAGAGGCTTTTGAATAATATGGTCAAAGAACCAATGGAGTTCATCTTCATCTAAAATCATGTTGTAATAATCTGCCATAATCTACGCTCCTTGCCGAACTATTTCTAAAAACAGTTTGTCCAGCTTTTCATAATTCTCCTGTTCTTCATCAACAACAGGAAACATCGTTGCTTCATTAAGCTTTGCTTCAATAAAAGAATCTATCTGCGGTATACGAGAACCTTTATTTTTTTCACTAGATTTCATTTTTACTTCAAGCAGTTCATTTACTGAGGGCTTTAATTCATCTGGTAAGACTTCCTCTACAAGTTTTGAGAACTCTGTAGGTGGAACTGTATGTTTCTGCATGATCCAAACGCAGGCCAGAATTGGACGAAGTACATATAGATATTTCTTTAGAACAACTTCAGTTGTAGAGAAATTGCTTCGAACATTGCTTTTTGCCATTCCTCGATAATGATGAATCATTGCAACCTGGAGAACATACTCCTTCATAATTGCCTTTACACTCTCCCACTCCTGTGTTGTTCTGTAAACAATCGGTGAGTTTGCCCATTCAAAAAGAACCGGATTTGATTTATAAAGCTGCTTGAAGAACTTCTTCAAATCCCAACCATTGATGTCGTAAACTTCATTCAGTTCGGCATCAATAAAGTCAGGCAGTTCTTTTACTCGAAGATAATCCTTAACTGGACGAACGAAAATGAAACGAACATCATAGTCAGAATCAGGACTAGCAAAACCCCATGCACGAGAACCGCTTTCGCACGCATACAAAATACGGATATTTTCGCGTTGCTCTATTTGAGTAAGTTTTTCTTTTATAGCCTGTGTAATTTCATTTTCGTTCATTGTTTCCATCCTACTACCCTACTTCTGATTATATTTTTGAGAATACTGATAATCACGGAAATTTTAGTGCGAAAGATGGCTACTGTCATTAAAGTGATACTTTAATGCTTTTTTAAGAAACTGCTCGTATATTATAAGTATGGAAATCTTAGACAAAAAAATAGAAATCAATACTTACACTGATCTCATCAGTTATTTTAAGGAAGTCATTGCCGTGCTCGGTAAAACCCGCATAAAAATTCTTTTTCATACAAGCGGGTGTGATGATTTTATCGATGGAGAACTATATATTGTCTTTGAAGACAATCGCACTCTTGTTATTGCAAATAAGCTTACAAGCTTTGGTTATTATGAATTACAGTCGAAATATAATATCTGGTATGGTGCTAATTATCCAAAGCATAAAAATGTTTTTACTGAAAAACTAAAAGGTAAATATATTGAAAAGGTTTGTGCTATTCCTTTTTCAAAAGGCTTTCGAATTCACCCCTGCAAAGAGGAATATGTCCCAGATGGCGGTGACTATTATTTAAGAACAGGATTATTTCTTAACACGGGAGATATCTTTTCGTTTTATGGTTACGCTGCAGAAATGGACGGATATATGGGCTTAGACTATGCCGAACGCCGACCAGTAATCATACGCTTTAGTCCTGATTTTAATTTAACTTTTAATTCAAATTACAACGAGCATTTTTCATACAATCAAGATGTTTTCATTAAATACAAAAACTACGGCAAACTAGAAGTTCCAGGCATGAAGGAACTCATTACGGAATACTCTACTCTAGAAAAGAACATACTTAATTCCGGAACTGATAATCCAGACATAGATGAGGAAACCAGAAAATATTTTAAGGACAAAAGCAGAGAGCTTACAAAGCTGATTCAGAAAAAACTCCCTAAAAATTTCAGAATTATTCCAGATAATAATTGGGATAGTTTCTTTTGATCTATTCTTTCATCAGAAGTGATTATAACTGTTTCAGTTCTGTTAAAGTTCTAATACAATCTTCATTTCCTGTTTTTTCTGCAACTTTTTTTAGACATTCAATTACTGTATTTAAGTCTCTATGAATTCTGATAGTATCCATTTCCTGTTCAATATGACACTTGCCATAGTTCATTCCATATCCCCAAACACCACGATAACCCCAACATCGGTCCAATTGATTTAAGGCTGATAAAAGTTGCTTGTGCAGATTTTTGAAATATCTGTTCATGTGCTGATTTGTTGGAGAAAGCTCTACAGCTAAATCATCGCATTCATATTTACAGTAGAGTTTATAATCATTTATTAGTCCTCTGATTAGTTCATTCTGAATGTTATTCTTTTCAAAAACTGCATGATTTCTATTATAATTATTTAGTAATTTAATTCTTATTCGTAAAGTCTCTCTCATTTCAGCAAACTTTACTGAATTTAAATAGAATCCACTGCACCATCGATTTACTTTATCGATTAAATCATGAGAAGAATAATACTTATATTCAGTATAATGATTTCCAGACATTTTTTTGTATACCCCAGTAAAAAAGCTGTAGTTTAATTTTTCTTTAATGCAAGGACTCTTATTCCATGGGTCAGTTTTATTACTGAACCACAACCATAAATATAATATCCAAGGTTGAATCTCCACGATTTTCAATCCAGAGATTTCTTCCTCCCGTACCAAGAGAATAAAATTCAAAACCGCCGTTGTTTACATAATAACGTATACCTTAACACCTTTTATTTCATTTGTAATTAAAGTGATAGTTGAATGAATAGAATGGTGCTACAATGAAGATATGAGTTTTGTCGATAAAGCGTATGAAGAAGTTTTAGAACAGTTTAAAATGGAAGGTTCGGAATTTATATTCTGCGAAGAAGGTTGCAACACAGAAGAATTTAAAACTACCGCTACAGAATCCAGAATAATAGAACAAGAAGATTGTACTTTTCCAGAAGAGATATTAGAACAGAATTCAGTACCCCAAATAATTAATGCATTCAAAAAATACTATATTGGTAAATATGATTTTTTAGACACCCCAGAAACTTTATTTGTTGCTGATTCCGAAAGTTATTATGGTAGAGATATTATTCAAAAAACACCCTTCGATGAGCCAGTAGATGATTTAGAAGAAATAGATGAATTCGATAATGACTACATAAAAGATTATCCTGGCTGTGCAGCAGTACCTGCAGAATTAATTTCTGGAAAAAAACCGACAAAGGAAGTTTTAAAAGACTTAGATCAAGCATTGCAAGATTATTTAAAAGCTCCCGAAAAAACAGTAAGTGATTTCATAATTAAAAAGCAAAATGAGTTACATTTGAAACCCGCAGATATTTATAAGCCTGTTTTAATGACAAGACAAAACTATTCAAAAATCATAACTAATTATACAAAACATCCAAAATTTGAAGCATGTATTCAATTAGCATTTGGGTTGAAGTTAGATCTGGAAGATACAACAGAATTATTACGTCGTGCAGGGAATGCTTTCTCAGATGATATTTACGATAGAGTTATAATGTACTTTATAGAACACCAGCGATACAACATGTCTGAACTAAATGAATGTCTTTATAGATTGGGAGAAAATCCCATTGGAAGTTTCTAACTACACTAAATGTCTCCTCAGAAGATACCTTTAAATTTATAATTGAATCTACACTTACCTTGTAAATGGAATAAAACGGAGGTAAGTGCAATGAACCGCTACATAAAAGACAATAAAATTGTTATTCATCCCATTATCAATCTGATTAAAACAGGTCAAAAGATAAAAAACTTGAGGGTAGAAAAAGGTATATCTGTTCGAGAACTTGCAAACTTAATGGAGTTTGAATCCGTGCAGGCAGTTTATAACTGGCAAAACGGAATATCCTTACCTTCTATCATAAATCTAAAAATCTTGAGTGAGCTGTTTAGCAAATCGATGGATGAAATTCTTGTTTTCGAATAAGACAGTAAAAGACTTTGTACCTACCCTTCAAAACTCTTATTGAACTTTTCAAACTTCTTGTAGGTTTCAATTGCGAGTTTTTCTGCATCAGCAAAGTTTTCGTGAAGAATGGCTTTGCCGTTGCAGTTGCGGACTTTGTATTTATCATCCTTTGTATGCTCAATCATAGGAACATGCTCGTGATCACAAACTGAGTACCACTTGCCGTTTATCTGTTCTTTATGCCATTTGAAATTGTTCTTCATTCCACTACTCCATTCATGCTGTTTTTTCAGCGTTATAAAGCTTGATTTTGGTATTTGACGAGACTACGATTTCAGAAATATTTACGCCAAACAAATAAGAGAGAACAAGGAGATTGTCGATTGTTGGAGCATTCTTGCCCTGCTCCCAGGCGTAAATTGCCTGAGGATATTCAAAACCGAATATTACCTGCAGTTCGTGAACAGAGTATCCACGTAATTTTCTGAGTCTTTTGATTTGGGCACCAGTACCCTTTAAGTCTATAACTGGTCTTAAGAAAGTCTTGATAGTCTCCATTGGTTTAATCTCCTTATCACAAAAATTCTTTGGACATACATCTCTTTTGTAAATCCATTCTGATCGTCTGCTGTAGCTTTTCCATTTATGCCTGTAATTACTGGAAGCGCATATGTAGACAATGTCATTCGGGTGGCTTTTGTATAATCGCCGCGAGTCAATGTTGTCATAATTGCAGATGAAACTTTTGCGTTATCAATGTAACTAGCGAACATATGCGTTCTCCTTCATTAAGATAAATGGATGCCAACGGCACCGTTTGAATTTTTGCGTCAGGCCTGTCATAACCAATAAGACGCGAAATTTGTGTTTTGTACTAAAATACTATCACAGAAATCAATTTTAAGCATTAAAGTTGTAGTTTAAAAAATGTCCCCACCGCGGCGACCACAAACTTTAATTTATCCGATATATTCTAAACATAACTTTTCGGGATAGCAACAGCTGGTAGTTCGCGAGCCTCATAAGCTCGAGGTCGGGGGTTCGAGTCCCTCTCCCGAGATAGACAATTTTTATTTTCTTTGATACATTCCAGTTGCAAGGAGATTAGGTATTCACAAATATTACATTTACTTATCGCAAGAAACTTCTTGAACAGTTTCCATCTCTTAAACAAAATCTAAATGAACATCAGGAAACATTCCAAGAACGATTAATGCAATTGATTTGGACAAAAGGCTTTTCTGAAACAGAAATTTACAAATCAGCAAATATCGATCGTCGATTATTTTCCAAAATCAGATCAGATTCATCTTATCATCCACAAAAGCAGACAATTCTTCCACTATTGATTGCTTTACACTTAAACATAACTGAAGCTGAGGATTTGCTATCTAGAGCAGGTTTTGCACTTTCTCCGACAAACACAACCGATGTAATCTATCGTTTCTGTATACAAAATAAAATCTTTAATCAAAATATGATAGACGAGTTGATTTATGAATTAAGTTAGAAGTGATTTTTTAAACTGATACTTTAATTTCAAATCATTTTCTTTGTGCTAGAATAGTTGTTAAGGAGTTTCTCTTTAATGAAAGTTCTAGTTGTTCCAGATGTTCATGGTTCTCATGAATGGGAATCTGTAAAAGATATGCCGACAGACTCTTATGACTTCATTGTTTTCATGGGGGATTATTTTGATTCATGGGAAAATCAGTGGCCAGATCAGGGAAACAACTTTAAGTCAATCTGCTCTTTTATTCGGGAAGATAAAACTCACAGAAAACTTCTCCTGGGAAATCATGACTGGAGTTATCTCAGCAAAACAGAAAATGGTTCAAGAGTTTCAGGTCATCAGATAGACAAGATTGAAGAAATCAGAAATCTACTTACAGAAAATCATGACATACTTGATATAGCATTTGAATGTGATGGTATCGTTTTCTCTCATGCCGGATTTTCACGAACCTGGATTAAATCGGTGTATAAAGTTTTATGGGATGCTGAAAAACTCTGGTCTATTGATTATCTGAATGAAGAATGGCACAAACTTTCTTTCAATCCTCATGATGAAGCTTTTAATTATGCTTTCGAAGAACTTTTGGATTGGTATGGATTTTTCAGTTCCTCTGGTAATGAGATTACTCAAGGGCCACTCTGGATCAGACCGGAAGCTTTGATTAAAGATGCAGCATATCCGGTTCAGGTTGTTGGCCATACAGAATATTGTCTTGGAGATTTTATTGTTCTTTGTGATAAGGATTTATCGTATGACCAGAAAAATACTGTGATTGCAACTGATTCAAAATATCATCAAATCTTTGGAACGATTGATACTAAGCAACTGCCAGCTGATAAAATGCTTCTTTTGGATTTTAATAAGTTCAACAAGAAAACGATGAAATGCATTAATGACATTAAGAGCCAGCAATTTAGTCACATGGATTATAAAAAAGAATTTGTAATGGAAAAGCTCAGGGCTGCTTATGGTGATAAACTTGCTGAAAGATATTATAGGATGTTTTTTGAAGGATAATATAGGATTAACATAGTATGAACTACCTGAAGCTAAGTAAAAAAATCAGCCATGTACTACGGCATGCACCAGAGGAATTTAGTCTCAAAATGGATCGGCAGGGATTTGTTCAAATAGAGCAACTACTTTCTGGTCTTAATGCTCATAATCATTTTGGTGGAACTGTTGGTCTTAGTGATCTGGAATACATTATCGCAAACTCAGAAAAACAACGTTATGAAATTGTAGGAGATAAGATTAGAGCTTTATATGGGCATTCATTTGCAATGAGGATTCAGAAAGAAAAAGCCGAACCACCTGCAGTTTTATATCATGGAACAGCAAAAAGATTCGTAGAGTCAATAAAGGAAAAAGGCCTT
>CACWIL010000150.1 GCA_902760905.1 uncultured bacterium | reverse complement strand
TATTTCGAGGAGAAATATTTTCGTGTAACAAAGGTTCGTAGCCGACACGCGGTCAAGCCGCGTGCGGTACAACCAGTTGTTATACGCACAGCCCACTGGGCTGGAAATGGAAAAAGAATGAAAACAAAAGAAGTAATTATCGAACAGCAAAAAGATTTTATTCAGGAAATGAAAAATAAAACTCTTGCACTTATTAATTCAATTGATAAGTCTGAGATTGAAACGATTCTTCTTTCGGGGAGTGTTTCGCGGGCGGATTTTTTTCCTCTTAAAAAAGAAAACGGTGAATATCGGGGGCACGTCGATTTAATCGTCATGCGTAAAAAAGGAAGTTGTGTGGCCGCTGAAGAGATTTTTGGACCGGACAATGATCCGCCGATTCCGTATCATTGTATAAAAGTTGATCATGTGTGCTATGCAATTTTGTTTACAGATTTTATCGATACCGAAAAGTTTTTGCAGCTTGATGAACCAAGAAAGTTTTCGGTACTGGAATCTCAGATTTTGTACGATCCGAATAATTCCTACAAAAATGAGCTTGAAAAAATAAATCAGCTTGTAAAAGAAGATTTGAAAAATTATCTTAATAATGCGCTGGGCTATATTCATTATCTTATTTCTGATTACAAGAAAGACCGCTGGTATCGCCGGGAGGCATTTATCCAGATGCACGAAAATCTGAATACGGCAATCCGTGCAGGGGTAAGGGCTTTGTTCTATATAAATGGATTTTATTCGCCGGCAGAAGACAGGGCTGTTTATTATTCTCACAGTTTGAAAAAACTCCCGGAAAATTACGCAGAATTAATTTCACAGTCCTGTAATCAAATCACAGATTCAGAAGAAGACTATTTCAGGCGAGAGAAAATCTTCATGAAAAATATAGTCGGTTTTATTGAAAAATCTACATCTTGTAAATAAGCGGAGTTGTTTTTGGAAAATATTTTATTAAATGTCTGGATAGAAATGAAAAATGGGATAAAAGTAAGACTAATATCCAATGATGTATATAATTCAGAAGACAAGTACATTTTAATAATGGAAATAAATACAAATGGAATTTCCAAAAATATCAATTTGCTGGTAAAAGGACGGAAAGTATTTAATGCTTCTGGAAAATGCTTAGATTTTGGTGATGCATATCCGTCAACTACAGAATATGGTAAAATGATGATTACTAAGCAGTTTATAAACGCTTGGTTAGAATAAAAAACGTATAACAAAGGTTCGTAGCCGACAGCGGGTCAAGCCCGCTGCGGTACAACCAGTTGATATGGTGAGCCAAAAGTCAATATGTAAAAAAACAGAAAAGGAACAGTGTCCGGGCTTGTCCGGTAGTGACCACTATGATATTCGTGCATAGGCTGCAAGCCCGCTCCAGGTCAATGATCCGCCGTAGAACCCTTTTGCTATGTTAACAGGAATCAGATTCTGAAAATCAGAAAATGTCCTAAAACTGGTTTCGAAGATGGTTGTTTATGTACTGCAATCCCCGAATCACTTCGTCCCCTTCCTGATAAATCCTGAAAATACCGAATCAAAAATTCACTGAATATGATTCGTCATTATTCCCCATGCAAAACATGCAAGCTCCCTTGCGCATGCGACAGCCGCCTTGTTGTAGTTCAGTCCCCTAATCTCAAGCTTCCTCATCCTAGACTTTATCCTTAACGCAGCCCTGTCCGCATAGTTTATGATTTCAGACTTCATTCCTTCCTGCCTTGCCAGAAGCCTCCTTGATTTCTGGCCGTGCGATAAAGCTGTCGCCCTCTTTATCGATTTTGCCGACTCCACAAGAAGATGCCGCAGGTTCTGATTTCCCTGCTTCGTTATTCCCACGCTGTTTCCGACCGAAAGCCCGCTGTCATGACGGCCTGGAATGAGTCCCGTGTAGCTTGCGAATTCCTTTGCCGACTTAAAGCGGTTAAAGTCTCCTGTTTCCGCTATCAGACTGATTGCCGTAACAGTGTCAATTCCGGAAATGCACTTGAGCTTTTTTACACCTTCAGAAATTTCCTTGTCTCCTTCAAGCTCCTTGAGCTTTGCATTCAGCTGTTCTAGACGCTGGATTTGACGTGAGACCTCGCTGACATATTCCTCAAAGCAATACGTCAGGTAATCTGATTCAAAAGTGACGGTCTTAAGCCATGTAAAAAATTTCACTGTCCAATAAGATTCCCTTCCGCCGCCCGGATACGAAATTCCGTGATAGAGTAAAAATGACAAAAGGTTCTGTTTTGCCTTCTTGCAGCTTTTCAACACGCTGGCACGAAGCCTGACGACTTCCTTGATTGCAAGGATGTTTTCTGTCGGCAGTATTACCTGCTTGTATGAATGATAAGCGAGGGTTCGTGCGAGTATCTGTGCATCAGCCCTGTCAGTCTTGAGCATCTTGTCTTTTGCTGTTTTTGCAATTGAGGTTGGTGCCATGATTACGCAGTTGAATCCCTTCTGCTGAAGGTCAAGGCACAGCCTGTATCCGGTTGGGCCTGCCTCATAACCGCAGACTGTGATTGCATTGCCGTTAGACTCTGAAATCTTATTCAGATATGATACCACGTTTGCAGTTGATGCTTTTACCGTATGCTGGGAGAAAAAAATATCCTTCTGCATTTCAAAACTGCACAAACTGTAAGTGTCCTTGTGGACATCGATTCCGACATAAATTATACTTTCCATTGGTGGGTCTCCTTTGTTTGCGGTAACTCGGCCGCTTGTCTTTTATCTAAGTTTGCCGTAAATCCGCGATTTTAACATCGCGAGGCTCACCATATTGTATGTTATACGCACAGCCCACTGGGCTGGTAATTTAGAAAAAATTACAGAAAAAATTGTAAATGAAATATGTAATAGTTTTTTCCACACGCTTCCAACTAAAATCATAAGAAATACTGTTGGTTTAGCAGGCTATGTTTATACAGTCCAGATTTGTGACGATAAATATGTAATAAAAATTTCTGATGATAAAAAGATAATTTCCGGAGCTACCTATTGGTTGGATAAAATAAAACATCTGGATATTCCAACTCCAAAAGTAATTGCAGAAAACACTTCTACATCTCCATATTATTTTATAATGACTTTTATATCCGGAAAAGATCTAGGTATTGTTTATTCATCACTTTCAAAAGATGAAAAGAAAAATATCGCAAAAAGGCTTATCTATTATCAGCAGGAAATTAAGAAACTTCCTATGGCAAGAGGATTTGGTTCACTTAATTCTTATGAAGATTCTGACAATCTATTCAATACCTGGGAAGACTTTATATTAAGCGAAATCAAAAGAGCCGAAGACGGCATAAGAAAAAATAATATTTTTGCCACAGAATATGTTTCGAAAGTTCGAGATTTAATTCCTGATTTTAGAGAATATTTTTTAACTATAAAACCTCAACCGTTTTTGGATGATGTAACAACAAAAAACGCGCTTATACATGAAGGAAAGCTTTCTGGAATAATTGACCTTGATTGGATTACTTTTGGAGATCAGATTTATTTCCTTAGCCTCACGACAATGGCTCTATTAAGTATGAAGGCTGATTTGGATTATATATATTATTTGAAAGATGAAATGAATCTGAATAAAAATCAGGAAAAAATAGCAGAACTATATGTTCTTATTTTCTGCATTATTTTCATGTCAGAGAAAGGAGCGTGTTTTAATAAAAATACACCAATTCGTGTTACTAACCAAGAAAAAAATCATCTAATAAAAATATTTGATGATTATTATGAAAAATTATAATATTAATTAGTTCTAAACATTACTTGACAGTTAAGAAATGCTTTAAGATAATATATTCGTAAAATATTACGAATATTAGAGGTGCATATGATAGCAATAAAACCTGTTTCAGATTTACGAAATTATAATGAAGTATTACAGGATGTCGCAGATGAATCTCCTGTGTTCCTCACTAAAAACGGAAGAGGATCTTATGCTGTTATCACAATAAAAGATTATGAAAGATTAACAGCCACAAAAACCCTTTTTGCAGAATTAAAAAAAGGAGAAGATTCTGCTTCAAAGAATGGCTGGATGGATCCATCAGATGTTAGAAGTATGGTAGGTCTTTAATGTTTGAGGTAAAGGTTACTCCACAAGCTGCAGAAGATTTACTCGAAATAAAAAATTACATAGAAAATGAACTTCAAAATCCAATTGCAGCACATAATACTGTTTTAAATATTGTTGAAACATATGAAAACTTATCTAC
>CACWIL010000149.1:1730-5948 GCA_902760905.1 uncultured bacterium | reverse complement strand
AAAGCTGTTTGCATATTGTATAAACAAATTTTTTCTTGACTGATTTGATGCTATAGATGATACTTGCATTCTTAAACCCCTAATATAATAATATTTGTGACAATAAATATTTTGTTCCAGATAAATATTAAAGTCAATAAGATATAAAAGTTTGTAACAAAAAAATGTTTGTGTTAGGATATGATTATTGAAAACTAAATTTATAAGTCGATGTGGCACTCTGCCGAACAAAAGCTGACTAAATGTCAGGTTTTGTGAGAGGGGAGGTATACGCATCACGAAGTGATAATTTAATATAGTTTATGTCGATGTGGCAAGGACTCCGCAAGAACGATTGAGTATCGTTCGCAGTGGAGGGGAGCAGGAGCTCCGTTCCGCCTGTTGGGTCTGACGCTAATCGTGAAATATAACAACTGAATAAGTCGATGTGGCGGAATCGGTATACGCGCACGTTTGAGGGGCGTGTGGAGAAATCCTTGGGGGTTCAAGTCCCCCCATCGACATTTAAGTTTTTAGAGTTCTCAAAAGAGGACTCTATTGCAGTATTTATCGGTATTATACGGGTTTCAGTCATACATTTTTTGCTAATCTCAAGGGTGTCATTTTGCAGTGCTTGTTTTGCACTCTCTGAACGGGTTTTCAGGGTTTCAGTCAATGTAAATAGATTTTCTGAAAAATTCTTCTTTTCCTGCAATTTTAATTGTCTTAAATGTTCAAAAATAGGTTTTAATTGAACAGATAATGTATTAGTATCTTCATTGTAGGTAATTTTATCGGTAATAGTCGAAAGTATTATTCTTTTTTCTTCTAATGTTGCTTTCAGATACAGTTCAGGCAATCTATTAGCAAAATCTATAAGAATACTTATACGACTGACAGTATCCTTTGAAGTTGCATTAATATTAGCAATTTCATTGGCTATTTCATCCTTTTTTCGTTCAAGTTTTTTGATAATTTCTTTTCTTGTATTCTCACTAACCCCCATAGAAGTGGCATTTCGGTATTTTATGCCGAACCTCTTTTTTGTTGCAAAGTTTCCACGACCTGTACTGTCGCATAACGGTTTTATAATATCAGTATGAGATTAAAAACCGTAAAAAATAAAATAGGTGATAAACACTTTACTAAGTACGTTTTCAAGGCTATGGACTTAGTTAAGGAACATTGCAATATTCCTTCTGAAACTCCGATGTATTTATTGAGTTTAGCACGGGGACATTATTTCTTTTTATGTAATGGAGTTCTTTATATTACAAACACTACACTTGCTATAGATTCCGTAACAAAGGAAGCTATTGTTAGCTCAATGGAGCTAATTGAACTGTATAAGGTTCAGATGTTTAAGGATTATTCAAAAACATTGAAGGATATAGCTTTCTTTGTAGAGATTCTTAAAGACCCACGTTATACCTTCACTCCTGATGAGTTTTTAGATTGGGTTGATTCCCCCTGTAATATCAATCACGAGATAGATGTACCATATTATGAAGTAATAAAGTTCTTAAACCGATACAACAAAGATACCTTTAGAACAGATAGGTATTTGTTTTATTCCAAAAGAGATACTGATTTAAATTTCATTAACAACTTATATGCATATGACACTAAAAACCAAATAGAGATGAAGTTATATACCTTTGATGACTATGCCGAGTTTGGTGAACACGCTTGGGAATATACTCCGCCGTTATCATTAAAAGATGTTGTTGTTGATGACCTAGGACAAAACATATCGGATTATCAGAAAAGAGAATGTAAAAAAGCTTTCCTTAAACTGGCAAATGAAGTTAATCCTATATTCAACGTAAAAAACTACTGGGTAATGGAACTCGTTAAACTTGCGGTACAACCAGTATTAGTTTTACATGAATGGAGTTGTCATAGGTGCTTCTGCAAGCCTAATCTATTTGGAGATATTTGGGTATATGATTTTCCAAAACAAGACGAAGAACCCTCTTTTTTCATTGCTGATAAAGGTTTTAAAAAGGTTGCAGTATTAAAGTTTAAATCTGCTGAATATCTATTCAATGGTATTTATAAGCGTGGTATGGCAAAGGCAAAAGGCTGGATACTTAGCGAAAGAGAGATAAAAGAACTCGTTGACTTTCTACGTGCCCCCAGTGAAAGAGCTGAAGATTGTGTTAAGGGAAAACTTTATGATGGTTATGAAAAGTACGTTAAAACTAACTGGCAGCAGCTTATTTTCGAGTACAACCATAATACGGCTGGATGGGGCTGGGGTGAAGATGGATATGACAATCCACCTTTATTAGGTAAGTATGAAGATGGTATTGAGCAGTTACCCTTTAATTTACCCCTACCTGATTACAGAAAGTTAATAAAAGGATAGATATGAAACTAAAAAACAGATTAAAAAATAAAGATGAATATTGCACGAAGTTTGTATTGAAGCAAATCGAAACAGTCAAGAAATACTTTGAAATAAGTGATTCAAAGCGTGTGTATGCACTAGACTGGTGGTGTGATAGATACTATTTCCTTTGTGATGACAAGGTTTATGCGATTTATTTTGAATATGAAAATAAAGATGCTTATAAGCCGATAGTCGCATCTGCTTATGTTATAACTCTTAAAGATCGAGAGGTATCTGATTTTAAAGTCATAAAACCAGATGATACAACACCAAAATTTAACGAAGTTCATGGAGTAAAATTCGATATAACAAGGAAGATATTAACCAAAGAACATTTTTGCTTATGGTATTCTTCTCCCTGCAGAGTAAATCTGTTTGTAGATGTTCCTTACAGTAAAGCTATAGAGTTCCTACAAAACTACAAAAGAGATACCTTTAAAACAGACAGATATTTATTCTATGCCAAAAGAGATAAAGATTTAACTTGGAAGTATTACATTTATGCTTATGATTTAAAGACAAAAGCAGAGTTAAAGATATATGTTGATGACTGGATGGATACTGATTTGCCAGTAAAACTTAGCGAACTATATGTAAAGGATTTATCGGGCAAACTATCGGATTATCAGATACTACAGTGCAAAAAGGCATTCTTTGAATACTGTCGGAAAAATTGTGAAGAACTCAATGCACCTAATTTATATGCTTTAGAGTTTGTTAAACAATGCATACAGCCGATTGAAAAGGACAGAGGATGGTGGATAGCAAAACCGTGGTGTGAAACATCTGATGATTTTGAAGTCTGGATAGATGACGTTTTAGGGTATGATGAAAAGCCATATTTCTTACTTCGGAATAAGGACAGAACAAGAATTGCCGCTATAGATTTCTATAAGCCAGAGTATAAAAGTACAAAGCCTTATGTTTCTGGATATACAAAGTTTTTGCATTGGGACATTGATGAAGAAACTCTTAAAAAACTTGATAAATTTTTACATAAACCTTTTGATTACAGGAACACGACTTATTATAAGCAGCACGGCGGTAATTTTAAGTTTGACGAAAACATAACTAACTGGCACAAGATTATTGAGGAATACAACAGAAATACAGGTTCTTCTCATGATGATTATATAGAATTACCTTTAGACTTACCTATTCCAGATTATACAAAGTTAAATAAGGATTAGGTATGCACATTAACGAAAAGAAATATCTTGAATTCGGAAAAACTTTCGGCTTAAAGGGACAAGAAGAATTTGTCAAAAGGACAAGGCAAGTATTGTTAGCAATAGAACTTAATCCAGATGTATTAACTGAGGCTTTTGAACAGCTTTGTCTGGAGTATCCAAAGTTTAGGGAATGTATCGAGGACTAAATAATGGCGATGAAAATCCCCGCCAATGACAGACAATATCACGAATTTATAATAAATATAAGGTATCGAATACTAAATTGCAAGAGTCTAAAGTCTTGTTTTAAAAAATAAAATATTTACGCCCTCTGCTGACATATACGGATTTTATAATGAAAATGTACCACAATTAGTCCGAAGCGAGACTCTAAATGCTTTCAGGTGAATTATGAAAATAGATGAACTTTACTCTGTTTGCTCAATAGTACATGCAGATTATGACTTTGAAAAATGCGATGACAAAGAAATTCTGTCTGAAATGTTAAAAAATGAAACTCCTATACCTGTTGAAAAGTTTGATTCAAAAGGAAGTCAATGGGATTTGTGGGGAGAGTTCTATGATAGTTTTCTTCTCCTCTATATAAACGGAGCATTGATTGAAACAAGTGATTTGGTTAGCAATTTTATAGAAGACTTTTTACTTTTTTTA
>CACWIL010000149.1:0-1719 GCA_902760905.1 uncultured bacterium | reverse complement strand
TTTTTTACCGCATCTTGCCTATACAGATGACAAAAAGTTAATCTGTCCTTTTGAGTATGAGGGTATAATAACAGCATTTATTACAACTCCTTTGGAAGATGATAAAATCAGAGTTTCTGTTTTCTATGATAGAGATTTATATAAAAAATATCGTCCTGAGAATAAATTTGAAGCAGATATTGTTATTAAAAAGGATATTTTCATAAGACAAATGTATGAACTCTTACAGGATATGGTTAAAGATACTAAAGAAATATCTGATAGAAATAATAGATGGGTCAATATGACTAACTGCATCCTGAAAGAACTGGATAGATACTTTGAAAACCCTAAAAAGTTCAAAAACGATTATGAACCTCAAAGACATGTTAGAGTGTTTGATGTTGCATACAAAGATTTAGATAATAACTGGAAGTTTATGGTTGCTCTTGAAGATGAAAAAGAAGCAAATCCTATGCACTGGGAACGAGAAAAAGGACGTGGATTAATTCAAGACTACGACATTTTTGAACGATATCCAGAAGAGATTTTTGACTGGGTAAATAACTATACAGAAAGAAAGAGGTTATCAAAAAAAGAAATAAAAGAGAACCTTAAACCCGATATGGATGAACGTGAAGAGAATAACTGGGTTTTCTCTATAGAAACAAAAAAGTGGTATGCACCAAATGAAGTTATGCCGTACTTAAATGATAGCACGCTTGCACTTATTCATAATAGGTTAAGTTATGAGATAAAAATAGATGAAAATCCATCAAGAAGTGATGATGATGTATTAGAAGATTATATCCGTGATAGTTATGACGTTGATGGAGAAATATCAGACGTGCTAGGATTTTTAAACTGCACTCTAAAGCTGCAAAGCTGTGGTTCAAGGGTTTCTGAGATTGAGTTTAATTATCGAAATCACGAAAAGATAAGAGAAGGACTTAAAAAGGCGGCAAATGGAGAATATGCCCGTATTGATTTAGGCGGAAGAGATCAGAAAAGAATGCATATCTGGCAGTATCTTTATGATAATTCAGAATCAACAGATGCGCGAGATATTATGGTTGCTTGTTATGACAAAATAAAAGATGGAGAGGGTGAGAAAGAATTATTCTCATTTACTGCCGATAGAGAAGAATTCCTCTATTGTTTTAATAACGCTCTTGACGATATAGAAAACAGATTAAAAGTAACGAAACACCTTATGGAAGTCGGTGAAAAATTAAACATTAAAGAAAAGTTTACTCTGGGAAAAGGTTATAAAGAGGAACTAAGTTATATAGAAGGCTTCAAGGGTGGATATGCTTGTGTTCAGAAAGAATGTTTAGATGGATGGGGCATTATAAATAAAAACCTCGAATGGGTGATAAAATCTGAACACGTTACTATTACAGGTGAAACACACCCAAAATACGGAGTGCTTATAAAAGGAACTGTTAAAAGATTTGAAAACTTACACAATATAGATGGAAAACTGTTTATTGCTGAAAAGCAAGATGGAAAGCAGTTCGTAATGGATATTAAATGTGATATTCAAATACCTCACGTTAGCGATAAAATCTATTATACATATCTGAATGATGAACTTTTCTTTTTAGCAATTGAAGAGGATAAAACCTATATTGTGAACTCTAAAGGAGAGGATTTATTAACTCTTGATTTTAGAATAGGTGAAAAATTCTGGCTTTTTGATGATATTATTATTGTTTCAAAAGACGATAAATACGGAAT
>CACWIL010000148.1 GCA_902760905.1 uncultured bacterium | reverse complement strand
CCCTCTCCTGATGGGGGAAGGGCAAAAACCGTTGGCGAATGAATATGAGCCATACGGATTTGGATGGGGGATTACCCCCTACTGTTTTTTGTAGTTTGTTAAAATCAAATCTTTTAGTGTGCTGTTATTAAGTTTCAGAGCTTTATCCAATGACGTTTCATCAACATTTGCACCTGCTTTAATTAATAGGGTTGATATTTCATCACTTTTTTTAGAAAGAGCTAAAGCCAAAAGACTCTTTCCTGCAGACATGTCATTAACTTTTGCACCATGTTTCAGTAAAACTTTTACCGTAGCTACGTCCTGATTAGAAATAGCAAGTGCCATTAAAGACTTTCCGTTAACTTCCTGGTTTGGATCAACACCTGCAGCTAACAATTTGTCAACAATATCTGATTTCTTTAATTTTATTGCCCAATAGATTGCAGGCAATTTTAAGATAGTTATATTCGGATCGTATCCTGATGCCAAAAACAAGCTTATAGCATCTTTATCACCATTTTTTACAGCCTTCAAAATGCCTGTTGCATCATAGTTATATTTCTTTTGAAGAATTTGTTTTATAATTTGTTCTTTTGGGGTTAAATCAGCATCAGTCGTTGCTGCAACAGTTCCGAGCATAAATGCTGACATAAAAACAACCGCTAATAATTTTTTCATACACTTCCCTCCTTAATGAATGTATTATAACATGATTGATATGAAAAATCAGATTTCTTCCAGTAAATCATTTTGTTTATATGCCTGTACCCCCAGCCTGTCACACCTTTCATTATAAGGGTGTCCGGCATGCCCTTTTACCCATTCAAATTTTGCATCATGCCCTTGCATAGCTTTCAAAAGTCTTTGCCAAAGTTCAATATTTTTAACATTCTTCCAGTTTTTCTTAACCCAGCTGTCAATCCATTTTTGATTAAATGCATCACAAACGTACTTACTGTCTGATACAACAGTAACTTCGGCAGGTTTCTTCAGAGCTTCAAAGCCGACAATTACAGCCAGCAGTTCCATTTGATTATTTGTAACATGCTTATACCCTGCAGAAAATTCTTTTTCATGCTTTTGTCCGTTTGAATCTATGTAAACCAAAATTGCGCCATACCCTCCGGGTCCTGGATTCCCGCTGCATGCACCATCTGTATATAACGTTACTTTAACCTTGCCTGACATAAATATCTCCAAATATTTATGTCGGGTTAGTAAACCCGACATACTTTGTCCATACTACAATTAAGACATAAAAATACCCCCTTGTACACAAGAGGGTATTTTAGTTCATCAAATATATTAAAGCCTATGCAGCTACGCCCTGGATTTCTGAAATAAGATATTTAGCAACCCATTCAAAATCTTTGTTGCAGCTTGCAGCTTTTTTAAGATATTCAACAGATGCTTCACCTATTCTTATTAATGCCATGGAAGCAACGCCTCTTTTTACGCCTTTTGTTGTCTGGAGCTGGCTAACAAGTTCGGGAACAACATCAGAACCTTTATCTACCAAAATATTTTCTATCTGATTTTTTGTTGTATTATCTGCTGTTTCTAACTTATTAAGAATCTCTGCAACTGTTGACATTTCTTTCTCCTTATATATGTTATTTATCATTTGCAATTTTATTATAGAACAGTTTTTGCAAAAATTAAGATTTCTTTGCATAATCTTAATATCGTCTTAATCAATTCTTTACATCCCTTATTTTTTAAGCTAAAATCAAGATATGTTTAAGTAAGGAGTTTTATGAACAAGATTCAGATAAAAGCAGAAATACTTGCAACACTGACTGCATTATCCACCGCATCAAAGCCGGATTCAGCTTTGATTACCGATTTACGCAATATTGAAGATAAAAAAGCCGTATTAGATGTTTTAATACGGGAATTATTAACAGCTCCGGAGCAAAAAGCACTTCTTGTATGCTGGTTGATGACAGAACTTATAGATAAAGACATGCTCAGTGATGAACTCTGGAATATTATTAAATCACCTGATTATAATGATCATATCAAGATGCTCGCATTTAATATGCTTAAAGATTTGGGAAATAAAATTGATTATGATGTAATCAGCGGTTATTTTGAACAATTTAATGAACTTATTAATGAAGACACCAGACAATTACTTGAAACGGCACTAATGAATCCGGAAGCTCAAATTGATTTTATGGATTTTTTACTTGCACTTTCGGATAATGACAAGATTGTATTAATAAAATCACTGGAAGAAGACTATGACTATGACAGTCTGGCTAATATTCTCATTCCGGTATTCTTATATAATATGGATACCGAAGTCGGTTTTACGGCACTTGATATATTAGGCAGAACAAAATCACAGCTTGCGTATCACGCATTGGAAAATGCAAAGTCTTTTGCGCCACAGGCTTTACACAGCAAAATAAACAAAGCTCTTTCTGAGCTCAAAATGTCAGGCATAAGGGTTGACAAGACAAAAGAATTTTACGCAAACATTCTTAAAGAATCCAAACCATATAAAACATACGTATCTTTCCCGGACGGGCACGGAAACATGGCAATTATTTTTTCAAGAAAAAGAGAAAATAAGACTTTACAGTTCCTTGCAATTGTCGTAAACCCACGATACGGAGTATTAGACGCTTTTGGCTTCAATTCAATGACAGAACAGGATTTTTACCGCATTGTCGATAAATTTTACAATTATCAGGAACGCTATGAAGTAAAACCGGAAATTGTTAAATATATATTAAACCAGGCAGAAGAAAATTCTCATACCAACAATGAATCTATACCGTATGAATACATCTGCTGGCAAAGTATTATGCTTGATATAGAAGCTCAAAAGCCTGATATTAATCTTGAAAAGAAAGAACTTAACCAAAAAGAAATTGATAAATTATGTCTGAGCGACTATGTTCAGAATTGGTACTTTGATGAAATAACCTCTGATACTTTTGGTATCTTTATTGATAAATTGTCAGATGAATACCGGAAAAATAACTTTAACGTAGATGTGGATAAATTTATAGCAGATCATTTTGATGAAATTTATACCGCACCGGAGCTTGCATACAAGCTTGTAACATTCAGCCTTGCAGCATACCTGAGATATACAAAAGGTGACATGGAGCTTGCTCAGGTATTTTACTCTCTGGGAACAAACTATCAATTCTTAACAAATATTGTTAGAAAGAGTATTTATGAATATTATGTAGGATTAAGATACGTCCTTAAAAACAAGCAAAATACCAAAAGCGCATTCCAGACAAAACTGGCTCCTGAAAACGATTCTTTCAAACTGCTTCAGCTTGATTTAATCATATCAAGCATTGAGGCAAGGTGGGTTGATCATGCATAAAATTATGGCGCTTGATGTTGGCACAAAAAGAATCGGCGTAGCAGTGAGCGACTTTTTGCATGTAATTGCAACCCCTCATTCATGCATTAACAGACAGCCGGAAGAAAAAGCTCTGGAAAAAATACAAAAAATAGCAAAAGAGAATCACGTTGAAAAAATAGTTGTCGGTCTCCCCAAGAACATGGATGGTTCAATCGGTTTTCAGGGACAGGATTGTATAGATTTTTCACAAAAAATCGTTGGTTTTGATATAATATTAGAAGATGAAAGACTAACTTCAGAAGAAGCAGAAGAAAGGCTTCGTGCAAGGAAAGTAGATTTCAGAAAAAATAAGGGACTTGTGGATATAGAAAGTGCCTGTGTTATACTTGAGCAATTTTTAGGACGGTAAATTATGAGCGAAGAAATGAATGAAGAACAACAATTTGTTGAGGTTTTGTGGGAAGACGGCAGTATAATCAAGTGCGAAATTTATGATGTTATAGATTTTGAGAACAAAACCTATGCATTTTTAATACCTCTTGGTGAAGATGACGAAGATACAGAAGTAATTGTTATGGAATATGTTGAAGATGACGAAGACAATGCACATTTCCAAACTATAGAAGATGAGGACGAATACAACAGAGTTTGTGACTATTTTCAAACATTAGAAGATGAATACGAAGACGACGAGGAAGAATAATTTTGTTTGAAAGATTTACTGAAAAAGCTGTTAATGTAGTGTCTGAAAGCCAAAGATTAGCTCAGGTTATGGGATGCAGAGAGGTATCACCGGAGTGTTTCTTTAAAATTATTCAGGATGTCTGGAACTACAACAGAAAAACTTCAGCCTGATGTGGCAAAACACGTAAAAACCAGTAGTAAAAGATATGAAAATATCACTTTCAGCTACGAATCAAAAGAAATACTTAAACGTACACTTGATTTAGCAAGCAAGTCCGGAAATAACAATATTCTTTTTGAACACCTGTTTTTATCCGTAATAACTGATAAAAACTCTAACATTCAGGAAATCCTAAACAAATTTAATTTTGATATTTATACAGCAAAAGATATTTTAAATAAACTTGTTCAAAAAAAAATAAAACGGCTGGAACATCCTGAAGCGGAAGATGTTGTCGAGAAAAACAGTTTCGAATCAATATATGAAGATGAAGCCTTATCAAAAATTTTTGACAGAGCGGTCTCAAAACTTTCTGCTAAAGGATACGAGATTCTGGGAACAGAACAAATTATTGCATCTGTTCTTGAAGATTCCGACTCTGATTTAATCAGCACTGTAAATCTCTTTGGTGTTAACAGCGAAAGCTTTGAATCAAAACTGGCAGAACAGCAATCACGTCAGGCAGAGTATGAAGGGAAAAAATACATATTTACACCTAATGCTTTTGCTTTGATGAATACAGCGCTTCAAACCGCAAAAGAACTTGGTTCTTCCGTAATTACTCCGGAACATATAATCCTGAGTGTATTAAAAAACAAAAGAGGTTTGGCTTATGATGTTTTTAAATCTTTGGGAGTAAATGATGAAAAACTTTCCGAAGAGATATTAAAACCGATTGAAAAACAAATGCCAGAAACATTATCTATTATGAAATATGCAAAAGAAGAGGCACGAAGAATCGGCAGAAATATTGTTGGTACAGAAATGTTTTTACTCGGTATAATAGCAGAAGGAACAAGCCAGGCCTTTGAAGTTCTTAATGAGCTGGAAATAACAATGAAAGATGCAAGACTAGTAGTAGAAGGTCTTGTTGGCTACGGGGATGAATATTTTGATAAAGAAATCACATTTACTCCCAGGGCAAAACGTGTTCTTGAAAGAGCATGGTTTTCTGCAAAAAAATCAAACAAACAAAAAATTGAAGCAGTTGATTTGCTGCTTGCAATTTTAGATGAACCGGATTCGCTAGCAATTAAGGCTCTTGACCAATTAGGTGTTGATGCAGTCGAAATCAGACATGGTATAAAAAATGATAAATAGAATCGTCGAATTTTTAAAAGAACATAATTTGCAGGATAAGACCGTTATAGTAGGATTTTCAGGCGGTTTTGATTCTATGTGTCTTTTGGATATTTTATCAAAAATTAAAGATTTGCCGGAGTTTTTTGACTTTGAGATTATAGCTGCTCACTTTAATCATAACTGGCGCGGAAAAGAATCTTTAAAAGAACAGGAAATTTGCAGGCTTTTTGCTGCTTCCCGCGGAATAGAGTTTTATACAAAAACGGCACCCGATTCATTAAGAAAAACAGAAAATGATGCAAGAATTGCAAGATATGAATTTTTTGAAGAAGCATACGAAGAATATGATGCTGATGCAGTGTTTACGGCGCATAATAAAGATGATAATGCAGAAACAGTTTTATACAGAGTTATAAAAGGAACGGGTATTATAGGACTAAGAGGAATATCAGAAAAACGGAAATATTTTTACAGACCTCTTTTAAAAATATACAGAAGTGAAATTATGGATTATTGTAAGAAAAATAATCTTACTCCGAATGAAGATTCGTCTAACAGCAATACAAAATATCAGAGAAATTTTATCAGACTTAATGTTATTCCTGCTCTAGAAAAATTAAATCCGGAAGTTAAGGATGCGCTCAACATTCTTGCTGAAAATGCTACAAGCGATAATGAAATAATAGAAGAGTATCTGTCTTCAATAAGACCAAAGGTTTTTAATGTTGATAAAATTAATGTTGATGAATACAAAAAGTTATCAAAACCTATAAAAAAGAGATTCGTCTATGAATATGTTCAGCTTTTGGGATTAGATTATGATTCAAAAAAAATTAATGAATTGTTTGATTTTATTGAGGCAAATATTGATAAACGCAACGGTTCAACACTATCACTTACCGCAACATCCTGGCTTTATACAGACAATAAAATCATAGAAACAATTCCTCATAAAAAACAGGTACTGATGGATAAGTTAACACCGCTTGAAATAAAAACGGAAGGAACTTATAAATTTGGAGAATGCTTGTTTAAAATAAAAAAATATGAAGAAGAAAAACTGTTTATCTTTCCTGAATCAACGGCAAAATTTGCATATGTTGATTTATCGGAAGTAAACTTTCCGCTTACATTAAGAACAAGAAAAGACGGTGATACAATTACTCCTTTCGGAATGAAAGGTTCTATGAAGCTGAAAAAATATATGAACGGAAAAGGTGTATCCAAGCACCGCCGTGATGACATTCCGCTTTTATGTAATGATAAAGAGGTTTTATGGGTATCAGGTGTCGGATTAAACGATAAAATAGGGGTTAAAGTTAAACCAACTCACGTTATAGAAGTCGAAATGCTGGAGTAAAAAAAGAGGTAAACAATACATGATTAAAAAGAATGATATAAAACCTTTAT
>CACWIL010000147.1 GCA_902760905.1 uncultured bacterium | reverse complement strand
TTAACATCACCGTTTGGCTTTTTTACTTCTTTTAAATATTTTTCATCAATGTAACCATATACTTTTACATTACTTGCCGCTCTGCCTGTAATAGCTACATTATAGTCTCTTTCATGACCTTCTACTTCTTTTAGCTTTTCAAGTTTTGATAAGGTATCTTTTTGTAATCGTTCAAACAGATTTATTTTATTTAACCTTTTTACTTCTCTGACATGATTTATATCTACATTATTTTTGTTAATTTTTGCTTCATCAAAAGCCTGAAAAGCTTTAATCTTTATACCGTCACCAAGTTCCATGTCTTGTTTATAGCCATACATATCAGGAATTTTATAAGGATTCATATCATCACCCAAAGGATTAACATATCCGGTAAAGATACCTTTTTCATATAGTGCTTTTACTCTTTGATATGTTCCGGGAGCAAAATTAGGGTTAGTTGCCAATATGTCAGCGTACGGTTCGGAAACTGTTGCAATCCTTGGTACATATCCCTTTTCTGCATAGTAAATTGTATTAACATAAGGACTTACACTTCCCTGTGCATCTTTAATCTCATCGGGAATAAGTTTTGCAAAGTACTTATTAACTTCATCACCGCCCCTTTTCAGTGCTTCCGTAAATTCAGGATCGTTCATTACGTTTTCACGCATGCTTTTATCTGCTATGTTAATAAACATGTTTTGATAAGATGTTCTCTGAGTATAACCGTCTGCACCATTATGCAGTTCCAAAACACATTTTTTACCTTTTGCAAACTCTTTTCCTGCAACATAATCCTTTGCCAAATCTTCAACTATATTTGCAGTGTGACAATCATTGATTACAAGAGTTGCAGGGTCGTATTCTACTCCTTCGGCTTTTTTAATTTCATTAAATCTGCCTGATTCAAGGAACTCATAAGCAGCCCTTCTCCACTGGTCATAAGGATCACCCTTCCATGAATCTCTTAATACGGAAGGAGATGTTGAATATCCGCCTCCCTTATATGGAGCAGACATAGAAGCTGTCTGATCTGCAAAAATAGGGAAATAATGAGTCGGTACCAGTTTATCTGAGGCCTTGTCATAATGCATGTATCTGTATAATCGCTTCTCTGTAGGTTCTAAAGTTCCGAAATCAAGCTTTGTGTCAACGCTTCCTGTAACATCTTCTACTATAAATACATTTCTGTTAATAATTAACTTTGGTTCTTTTTCAAAAAATTCCTCCGGATTCAAATACTTCTGGAAATTTGCATTATTTGTAAAAAAGCTTTTTCCTTCAAACTTTTTAAACGGACTGCTGTCCGGTAAGTTACTCGGAATCTTTGGAACTTTTATTCCTACTTGTATTCCGTTTTCTGTGTTATAAATTTTTTGGCAGTTGTACATAGGAAAAACAGCAACTTTGTTTGGCTGATTAAGATATTCAACACTTTCCATGTACGCTTTATCAAATACTCTGTCTGTATCGGAGATTCTCAGAAAAGCATCATCCTTTGCTCTGGTTGCAACACCACCGGCTTGCCAAAAAGGTCCAATTTCAGGATATAATCCGTAGATTTGTCCCTTGTTGCCTCCTTTAAAAGTAATCGCCAACGGCACATCTGACAATCTGTTTGCTCCAGATGATGCTGACGAAGCTTTGTGTTTCAACGATTTAGGCTGCACCCGTAAATGGTTAACGCTAATAGCACTAATCTGCATAGGATTCTCCTTACACACATAATTTTTTTTGTATTGTTTATACTAAACCCAAAAAATCAGAAAATTTACTACTTAATCTCCCAAATATTAAGTTTTATTAAGTAAATTTTTGTTAAGCTGATTTTATTTGATATTAGCAAAAAATTAACAGAAATACAATAGTTAAAAAGAGTACGTTTAGAATATAAAAGCTCTCCAGCCTCTGCTCTCTCGCATTCAAACTGTATAAGTCGGTTCTCATCTGCAACCCTGTATAAATAAAAAAGAGCAATTTGCGTTGCTCTTTTTTATTTGCCGATGGTCGGGGTCGAACCGACACGTAGTTGCCTACACCAGATTTTGAGTCTGGCACGTCTACCAATTCCATCACATCGGCATGTTCAATTGTCAAATTTTCTGTTCTTTGTTGTTATGTGATGGAATTGGTTATCTGGATTTCTCCGCTATACTTTAACAATTCTTCCCACATATTGTGATTTTTACCGCTCCGGTCAGCCATCACATCGGCATGTTTAATTGTCAATAACAGTATTAAACCAAAAAAATAAAATAATTTCAAATAGTTTGTCTACATGTCTAATTTAATACTTTTACAGATTTTTTAATAATAATTTTATGAAAAATTTATTTATCTTAGTTTTATTTTTATTCTTTATATTCCCTTCTTACGCAGACACTATACAGGGAGGTGTGTCAGAAAGAGATTATCTGAGACAAAACAGAGTTATAGATAAAAAAACCGGTGAAGGTATAGGCGGAGCAAAAATTATTTTGCCTAAAGAAAATTTTCAAACGAGAACAAATAAAGACGGTTACTTTGAACTGGATACCACGATTGAAGGTACAAGTATTATGTCTGTTCAAAAAGACAAATACAAACCTTATTCCTTAACTGTCACACAAAAAACTTTTGAAAAACCGCTGGAACTGAGCATTGAAAAATCTGATGCACACAATATCTCTATAGATACATCTATGCACCACCTTGGAGATAACAGTTTTTCCGACAATTCCGCAAACGCAGGTGAATTTCAAAGTTATGCCACAAGTCCTTTCTTTGCTAAAAAATTCAACCTTAAAGGCATAAATACCCATGCTCCTGTATATCTTGTTATAGGTTCTATTATCGGTATAGATACTCTTGTTGCAAGATCTATGGGACAAAACAGACAGCCTAATGCTTATGCTTCGCCGACTGAAGTTTATTTTAACGGTAATAAAATTGCTGATGTACAGATTAACGGTGACGGGCAGAAAATCAAACTTCCGCAAAACCTTGTAAAAAGAGGTATAAATGAAGTTATGATTAAAACAGGCAGAAACCTGATGCAAACCTCATACGTTGATTATGACGATATTGAGTTTATGAATCTGAGCATTGAAAATTAATTATTACCTAATGTAACAAATTTTGCAGTTATTGTTAGAAAATGTGTAAAATGTGGAAGAGGTATTATGTCAGATAGTATGTGTAACGGACTACTGCTTATCTGAAAAATGTCTAGGATGTAGTGATTTTTTTAATTCTATAATATTAGATACAAGTATGAAAGGAACAAAAAATGGAACCGATTAACTCTGATATGTTATCAATGGTACACAAAGACCACGGTATTCCGTCGATAAGTTTTCATCCGTCTAACAGAGGAATGCAAAATCAGAAATTTGTAAATGACGTTGCTGCATTTATGCCAGGACTCTCAACTTCCGGCACTCAGTTTGATTTACTTATGAATAATATAGCCTCTTTTAAAGATATGATTTCTGTTGCACAAGGTGGAATTTCTCAAATGCAAAGAGAAGGAGAAAGCATTAGAGATTTGATAGCACAAGCAAGAGAAGAAGGGGTTACACCGGAACTTTTAGATAAAGTACAGGCAGAAGTGGAAGCAAGGCTTGGAGCAATAAAAAATATTCGTGAAGGAACAAACTTTAACGGAGTAAATCCGTTTAACGGCAGCTTTAGTTTGGATATTCCAAATATTCTTGAACTAATGAATGCTCAGGATAAAGAAGAAGTAAACGGTGAAATCTCGGAGATGCTTGCTTCTGTTGATATTGATTTTACTCTTGAAGGTAACGGTTTTAGTTTTGGCGGTTCTGCAAAAATTGAAATAGGATACACCGATGATGGTGCATTACAAATTAATGTTGATGCAAGCATGGACTTTGATTTGTCAGGATTGCTTGATAAAGGTGTAAGCTCAGATGAAGCGTGGGAGATGATTAATCAATTCCTTGATATGCTTGGCGTTCAGGAAGGTGATTTAGCTGATGCCCAAAACTTTATGGATGCTATTTTTGAAAAATTGTTTAACCTTATGACAGGTAATACAAATGATTTTGACGGAGTTGATTTAGAGATGAGTTCCTCTGGCGAACTAAAGGGACCACAAAGTATGACAATTGTCCTGTCATACTGAGCATAAGCGAAGTATCTCATAAAATAGAGATTCTTCGGGCGAAATGGATTAATGCCCTCAGAATGACGATATTTTAAATTATTTTTGTGTAAAGTTGTATATAATTACCATATTTTTATAAAAATTTTAAGGACGGCAAAATTGCCGTCCTTTTTGTTTCTTTACTTTTCGCCCCGTTTGTTCTACAATTCAGGTGTTGTAACAAATAAAAGGGAGAAAAATTATGTCAAGAAAACCTATTATTGCAGGGAACTGGAAAATGAACTTACTTCAAAGCGAAGCTAAAGCTTTATTTGATGGAATCAGCTCATATTTAGAAAACTACACAGCTGTTCAATTACCTACAGTTGTAATTGCACCTGTATTTACTTCTATCAATCAGGTACATTCAATTGCCTGTAACTGTGGCTGCGGAGGGAATAAACTTTCTGTTGCAGGTCAAAACTGCCACTGGGAATCTTCAGGAGCATACACAGGTGAAATCTCTGTTGAAATGCTTAAAGATGCAGGCTGTGAATATGTAATTATCGGTCACAGTGAAAGAAGACAATACTTCTCAGAAACTGATGAAATGATTAACAAAAAAGCAAAAGCTATCCTGGCTGGCGGACTTATTCCTATTATTTGCTGCGGTGAAACTCTTGAACAGAGAGAATCCGGTTCAACAGACGTTCATATCGCATCTCAGATCAGAGCTGCATTATCCGGCATCTCTTCTGAAGATATTGCTAAGTCTGTTATCGCTTACGAACCAATCTGGGCAATCGGAACAGGTAAAACTTGCGACAGCGTTGAAGCAAACAGAGTTATCAAAATGATTAGAAGCGTTGTTGCTGAAGTTGCAGGTTCTTCTGCTGCTGATTCAATCAGAATTCTTTACGGCGGTTCAGTTAAACCTTCTACAATTGAAGAACAAATGTCACAATCTGATATCGACGGTGCTTTGGTTGGCGGAGCAAGCTTAAAAGCAGACAGCTTTAATGAAATTATTGCTAATACTATGAAAGTTAGCGTATAAGTTATTATCAGACTCAGTCTGACAAATAAAAAAGCGTTCAGTTTACATAAATTGAGCGCTTTTTTATTTCCAAAATGGCTTAAAGCATTTGATTTTATGTTTTATTTTTTCAAAGTCACCGTTAAAACCGATTGCTCTGTCATCAATAAATATTGAAGAATACGGATTTTTTACATTTGTTATATCAGTAATATAATCAATTAATTTATTTTCTTGCAGCCACAGAAAAGCAGCCTTTTTATTGCGTGTTGTGAATATTTCTATTCTGTATTCATTTGATAATTCTGATAAAAAATCTCTTGCATCTTCATGCGCAGGAGGAATTATATTCTCGTCAAAATGACCATTATATGTATTAAGTACGCCATCTAAGTCTATTGATATTAATTTTTTCATATTTTAATCCTTAAATTTGCCCCAATATCCTAGGGTATTTTTTACAAATTTAACATTATTATAAAAATTATGCAAGGTAATTCTCTAATATTATACAAAGCAATTAGCAAAATTATACATTCAACTAGGGTATCTAAAGGGATAAAATACACTGATTTCTGTTATGAAAATGATATTCCAATGTCATCTTATGATGTTATTATAAATGCTTCAGCTCAGTCTTCATATTATAATATTGCCAGAGTTGTCAAAGCTCTTGGCTTATCTTTTGAAGAATTTGGCAAAATGCTTGATGAAGAATTGCCTGATGATTTTATGAATAATGAGGAATAAAATAATAGGGAATTATATACTATGTTGCAGGAATGTTGTTATAATTCAGTCATTCTGAGGGAAATAGCTATTTAATCCCGAAGAATCTCTTTAAAATATAAGTTATAGCGATTCTTCACCCCTGAATTATTATTGGGGTTAGAATTGTATATAGTTACTAAATAATATATTGTCAGTTATTGTCTGACATTAGCTTTCTTTTGTCGTATAATATTTTTGATAATACTGTGGGGTATGAAAGAATGTATACACTTGTTTATTCAATAAATAGCGAAAAGAATCCTAGTACTGTCTATGTAAATTTAACGAATGCCTGTACTAACTCTTGTATTTTTTGTCTGCGCTCGCAAAAAGATGATGTTTGCGGACGTGAAATGTGGCACGATGATAAATACACTCTTAACGATATAATAGAGCAATTTAATAATTACAAAGAATGTGCAAAAGAAGTTGTTTTTTGCGGATATGGTGAGCCCTTCTTAAAAAAAGATATGATGAAGGCTTTTTGCGAATATTTAAGAAAAAACTACCCTCAAATAAAAATTAGAGTAAATACTAACGGACACGCAAATGCAATCTATAAATATAATGTTGCAGAAGAATTTAAGGGGCTCATTGATTCTGTTTCAATCAGTCTAAACTCTGATAATGCTGAACAATACAATGAAATATGCAAACCATCAATAGACAATGCTTTTGAAGAAATGAAAAATTTTGCATCATCCTGCAAAACAGCAGGCATGGATGTTAACATGAGCATTGTTACGGATTTTGATGATATTCATAAAATAAATGTTGATGAGTGTGCAAAATTAGCAGAATCACTGGGGGCAAAATTCAGAAACAGAGAATTCATAAAAAACGGATATTAGAGGAATAAACATGCAAATCAATCAGGTATCAAATATAAATTTTGAATCAACAGGAAAAAAATTTGTTTCACAAAAAACGCAGGCTAATGCCCAAAAACTTTTAAAAATGATGAACAGCGAAACAAAATATACTGAAAATCCTCAGGGAACTTCTTTTACATCTGATATATTGGCGAGCGTGAGTCTTGGAAAAAAAGTTCGTTTTGTGGATAACAGATTTCTTGTTGCACCTACAAATAAGATTCCAAACGGTCCGGACACTTCTTTGTACATTGGTAAAAAATTTATAACTTTCAATAGTATTAGCGGAGAAATCCTGAGATATAAAAAAGGATTCTTTTCTACGTATCGTGGGTTTTTATCTGATGTAGACAAAACCATAAGCGCGTTAACAGAATATTTTAATAACTCAGATGTAGTAAGAAAAAACAGTTTCAAAATAAAAGGCTTTACACAAAAAGGTATGGATATATTAAATAATTGTACAAAATAGAGGGCTTTTATGATCAACTTAATATTGGCATCAAATTCGCCAAGAAGAAAAAAGATAATGAAAGATATGGGCTTAGTTTATGAAGTAATTCCGTCAAATTATGATGAAAAATTAGAAGACGATATTTTTTCTTATGACAAAATTGAAGATTTGGCAACTCAGAAGTGTCTTGATGTAGTAAGACGTATTCATGAGAAAAACACTACCCTCACCCCTAACCCCTCTCCCGAAGGGCAAGGGAAACAAGCATATCTTGTTCTTGCAGCTGATACAGTAGTAGTTTTGCATAATAAGATTTTAGGAAAACCCCATACAAAAGAAAATGCTTATAAAATGTTAAAAGAGTTATCAGGTGAAACACACATGGTTGTAACATCTATTTGTGCAATTAACACAAAAACAAATCGTGCGGCAACAATTTCTACCACAAGTTATGTAAGATTTACACTTTGGACAGATGAGATGATACAAGAATATGTAAATAAATATTTACCCCTTGATAAAGCAGGGAGTTACGGCATACAAGAACTTCCTCCAAACTATCTTGATAAATTTGAAGGAAGTTTTGAAAACATTGTAGGTCTTTGTCCTGAAGCGGTTGCAACCGTTTTAGCAAAACTGGATTACCCTATTCAGCAGATTCATTATCAGGCAGACTAAGCGATATTCTTTTGTCTTTCGGGTTGAATTTTTCAATCTTAGTATCAATCTTATCTCCGGCTGCAAGCATTTTACCACTCTTATTCTGGTATACAGAAACTGCTGACTGCGGAAGTAAAGCTTCAACACCGGGTAGAACTTCAACAAAAGCACCGAAAGGTTTAACCCTTGTTACAACGCCCTCTTTGACATCACCTTCTTTAAGTTCTTCTTCAGCTTTAATCCATGGATCCGGTTCTGTATTTTTAAGA
>CACWIL010000146.1 GCA_902760905.1 uncultured bacterium | reverse complement strand
ATGCTTAAAACAGTTCAAAAAGTAAAAAAAGGTTTTAGAGGTGAGATTACAATTCCTGCTGATAAGTCTATATCGCACAGGGCTGTAATGTTTTCATCTATTGCCAGTGGAAAATGTATAATAAAAAATTTTTCAAGCGGTGCAGATTGTCATTCAACACTGAATATATTTAAACAACTTGGAACGGATATAGAATTTATTGATAACAAAACGTTAACCGTAAAATCAGACGGTAAACTGAGAAAATCATTCGCCCCTCTTGATGCGGGAAACTCAGGTACGACAACAAGACTTATTTCAGGAATACTTGCCGGACAGAATTTTGATTCAACCATAATTGGTGATGAAAGTCTGTCGAAACGTCCTATGAAAAGAATTATTGAACCACTGACACTAATGGGTGCCAATATTGAATCCGTTGACGGACACGCTCCGCTTACTATCCATGGGCAAAAATTACATGGAATAATTTACCCCTCTAAACTGGCAAGTGCACAGGTAAAGTCTTGTATTCTTCTTGCAGGGTTATATGCAGAAGGTGAAACAATTGTAACAGAACCTTATGTATCAAGAAATCATACAGAGCTTATGCTTAAATACCTTGGTGCTGATATAAAAACAGAGGGAAATTCCGTCATCGTTTGCCCATCAGAGCTTACTGCAAAAGATATTAGTATTGTTGGTGATATCTCGTCTTCAGCATTCTTTATAGTCGCAGGGCTAATTATTCCAAACTCTGATTTTATAATCAAAAATGTTGGTATTAATCCAACCAGAGCCGGCATTATTGATGTCGTAAAAAGGATGAACGGACAAATAGAAATATTAAATCAACATGCTGAAGCAGGTGAAAAAACAGGTGACATAAGAGTTCAGTATAACGAAAATCTAAAAGGATGTGTAATAGAAGGAAATGATATTCCAAGACTTATAGATGAGCTTCCTGTTATAGCAGTTCTTGCTTCTCAGGCTGAGGGGCAAACAGTAGTAAAAAATGCGGAAGATTTGAGAAATAAAGAATCTGACAGGATAAAATGTCTGGTTTCTGAACTTACAAAAATCGGAATAGATATAACAGAAACTTCTGACGGATTTATAATTAACGGAAAAACTAAAATCAAAGGTGCTGCCGAACTAGAAAGCTATCACGATCACAGACTTGCAATGAGTTTTTATATTGCAGGGCTTATTGCAGAAGAAGAAATAGCAATTAACGGTTTTGAATGGACAAAAATATCTTTTCCTGAGTTTGAAGAACTCGTGTTTAACTTGAATAATTAACTAGTCTAAAGATTTTACCGCTGCAACTATTTTTCCGATTAAGATAAGTTCATCTAAAGATTTTGACGGAATTGTACGTGTTCTGTATTCCGGATTATCGGATTTTATAATAATTTCATCTATATTTTTTGATAAACGCTTTACAAAAAACTCATTGTTATAACAAAAAACGTAGATTTTATTATCCTGAATTTGCTCGCCATTCCAGTGTTCAACAATTAATTTATCTCCATCCTCAATAGTTGGTGACATACTATTTCCGGTTGCATTTATCATAGAATATAACTTACTTTTTGAATATCCTCTTATCATTGAAGCTGAAATCGGTAGTTTTGTTTTTGAGCTTGAAAAAACAATACTTCCTTCACCGCAACTGGCAAAAACGTCAGAATAATAATCAATATACGCAATTTCAGAATCAGAGGAATCAAAAAGCTTTATTTTGAAATATTTTTCAGCCTTCTGGAGTTCACTTACTGTAACTTCGCTTTGATTTTTTACTCTGTTGCACACTGTCTGACGGGTAATTCCAAGACTTTCAGCCAACATTGACTGACTGATGGAATAACCTGTTTTTGAAGATATTAAATTTATTAACTCATCTATTTTCATCGTTTGTGTAAATTAAAACTTGACATCTGTATTATATTATCTTACAATTAATATAAAGATGTTAGTTTATAGTTGATATTTAATCATACATCTTACATTTTGTCAAATAATCTATCACATATTTAAAAAAATGAGGGCTGGAGTTATATGATGTATCGGTACAATGTATCATGCAGTGAAACAATCTGCAAAAATTGGACACCTACTGCTAAAGAATGTTACCAACTAGGTTGTAATTGTTCAAAATGCAATCTCTATAAAATTTATTTCACTAAGAGTTTATTCAAATGCAAAATGAAAGAAACAGTTATCGAGCTAGTCAGAAAATATGGCAAGCCTGATTTGAAGATAGGGGATATTTAGATGTATAAAAACAGATTTAGAAAAAACGGAGAAAAAGGCGGCAGACCCAAAAGCAATACTTATTCATCAGGGTTTATTATTCCGGGTTTTAACCCAATAATACTCACAGAAAATCAGTACTGCACTTTAATTGAGCGTTACGGAACAGACATAATTAAGGCAGCACTCAAAATACTTGCAGAATGGCTTTCTACAAGCCCATGTGGATATAAATACAAGGGCAAAAACAATTATGCTCAATTCAGGTCTGACGGCTGGTTAATAAATGAAGCAAAATCCGCTACACAGCAAATCTGAAGTGAACGATATCACCGTCCTGAACAATGTAGTCTTTTCCTTCAAGACGGGTTACGCCTTTATCCTTGCAGGCTGTGTAAGAACCGTTGTCTATAAAGTCTTTATAGCTTGTAACTTCTGCTCTTATGAAACCTTTTTCAAAGTCCGTATGTATAACACCTGCAGCTTGCGGAGCTTTCGTTCCTGCTGAACAAGTCCAGGCACGTGTTTCTTTTTCGCCTGCTGTAATAAATGTTATAAGATTTAAAAGTGAGTAAACAGATTTAATCATCTTGTCTATACCGCTATCTGATATTCCAAGTTCCGCTAAATATTCTTTTGCACCTTCTTCTCCGAGCTCAACAAGTTCTTCTTCTATTCTTGCGCAGATGATAACTGTTTCTGCACCCTGTTTTTGTGCATATTCTTCAACTCTTTTGGTGTAATCGTTACCGTCTTTTAAATCAAACTCTGAAACATTTGCGCAATATATTACAGGTTTTACAGACATCAGGTTAAGTGGTTTTATAACTCCTATTTCATCTTCATTAAAATGATTATTAAGATTAATAAAATGGCCTTCCTGCAGTAATTCGTTCAGTTTTGTGAGTGCATTATTTTCGAGTACTGCTTCTTTGTCGCCGCCTTTTGCCTGTTTTGAGATTCTTGCAAGCCTTCTTTCTATTGAAGCAATATCAGCAAGAGCAAGTTCAGTATTGATTGTTTCAATGTCAGATATCGGATCAACCTTGCCCTCAACGTGAATAGTGTTTTCGTCATCAAAGCACCTTACAACCTGAATAATTGCATCAACTTCTCTTATATTATGCAGAAACTGGTTTCCTAAGCCTTCACCCTGGCTTGCACCTTTCACAAGTCCTGCAATGTCTACAAATTCAATAACCGTTGGGATAATCTCTTTTGATTTGCATAAATCAGCTAGAATTTTTAGTCTTTCATCGGGAACTGTTACAACTCCCACATTAGGTTCAATGGTACAAAACGGATAATTTGCACTTTGGGCATTTTTTGTTGCAGTAAGTGCATTAAATAAAGTTGATTTTCCGACATTCGGAAGTCCTACAATTCCGGCTCTTAGCATATTATTTCCTCACTATTTATATATATCATAATTATACCATGGTCATTTATATATTATATTTTCACTTTGTAACAAATTGTTAATTCGGCATGGGTTTCATGGCAAATTTATTGATGCTGATTACTTTAATAAATATATAGGCTTTTGTAGAAAGGTGCTTTTGTATTGGAAATTAATAATCAAAATATTATAATATCAAATTCATATTCCGGCATAAATAAAAAAAATGAAAATAAAAATACCGGAAATACTCCGGCGTTTAAAGGTAATATAGACACTTTTCTCAATAAGTCCGGCTGGTTAATGAATAAAATTGAAAATGGAGGTTTTCTTGTTTTATTTTTAATACAAGATTTTCTTGGAATGACTTTGCCAAGAACCTTTGCAGGCTTTCTCCGGGATAAAGAAATTACCGGAGAATACAATATTCAGGAAGGTTTTGAAGTTTTGGGCAGAGAAATCCTGACAGGGCCTTCTATGATGGCGGTAGCCCCGCTTTGTTTATGGCTTGCTTCAAAATCATTAGGACAGTCTACAAGTGTTAATACAGAATTAATCAAACGTTATGGAAATAGCCTTAAAGAGATGGTTTCTTCGCCGGATTTTGACAAAGATTTGTTAAAAGACA
>CACWIL010000145.1 GCA_902760905.1 uncultured bacterium | reverse complement strand
TAATTTCCCCTTGACTGTTCTATATGTCACGTATGGATCTTTCCAATATTTCTCTTTAAAATTCTCACCCTGACATATATAAACGGAAACAACATTACCATCTTCATCAGGAACAAGACTAATTCTCCGAGATGGAAACAACATTCCATGTAACCAAGAAACCTTAGAAACGATCTTCTTAGGTTGTACTGGCATCACCCTACGCCACAAAACCGGCTCGCAATCAAAATTCGGAATTTCATCAACTGGAAGCAATAATGAAACCAAAGTTTCAAAAAGATTTTTTCCCTTTATAATTCCGAAATATGGAGGTGCTCCGTAAACTCCTGACGGATATTCTTGTACTTCAGCAGTACAAAACCAATAAGTTGCCAACATAAGCTTAACCGCTCGGTCGGGAGCATATTTCAACGGTGCTACATGACAAAAATGAGTATGGTTATTTCCACTCGGAGATGTACAGTCAATCTCCGTAATAGATTTTTGGCTTTTATCTATTTTTTCATCATAAACACTCTGTAAAAAAGGTTTTGTTTTATCAAACAGATCAAAGCTTACACCTTCAGATTGACATTCATCAATGTAGCTTTCTATAACATCCATATTGAATGTTCCTGAATCATACAGTTCGATTATTTCATCATCATCTGCAGGTCGAATTGCATCCATCAAAAACAAACCAAGAAAACGGTACACGGAAAGTTCCTCATGAGGAGCCGGATCTGATATTTCAAGAAGTTTATCCGCCTTCGCCAACGTTTCCCTTATACCAAGAAGCTGTCTACTGCCGTCAATTCCGATGACTGGAATCCACCTGCAATCAAGTACGTTGAATGATACACACATGTCAAATTTCCTTTATTACTATTCCTAAATCCGGATCGTTACATAGAATTCGTTCAGCAGATATTTCTCTACAATTATTTTCAATCACGACAATCCATACTCCCGAGAGAAGTTTATCACCACGAAAAACCCCATCCTGACAAAAAAAATCATTCTGGAAAAACCTTTGTCCTATAGTCAGCGAATTCATCATTACAAGTTCTGCCAATTTTTTGCTATATACATCAATAGAACCTCTTTTCTTATTAATGAACGGTTCAAGTTTTTTTAAAATCTCTGCATTTATCAGAGCTACACGCAAGACTGGTTCACCAATTCTAGTTACTGCAGATAAATTGCTTTCATCAACCCCATAGTCACTTATAAGAGCATTGTATTTTTTTGACGGAGAGTTAATCATAAACTCTCGGCTTGTACCCGACATAAATTCATTTTTTTCAGCATTTTCCAACCATTGAGCAAGTTCCCGTTCAGGAACCATGGAAGATTCATATCCGTCATTTACTAATTTGGCAATATTGTCCGGTATTTTAATTTCACTATTAGCTCTCAGAACACGAACAGCGTTTCTCATTAAACATTCCGGATATACGTACGCACATGATCCAAACCCTTTCCCTTCCTCCGGTATCAAAATTCCGAACAAAGGGCTCTGAAGATTAGTTGGCCGTTGGAAATTTTTATGTCGATGAACACGACCGAGACGCTGGATCAGCAAATCAATTGGAGCCACAGCTGTAATCATTGCATCAAAATCAACATCTAGTGATTGTTCTACAACTTGAGTAGCAACTAAAATGGAACGAGTAGGTCGTTTTATCCTATTCTTTCCATACCTTATGACGCATTCATTTTCAATTTCTCTTCTGCGTACAGCAGGGAACTGCGAATGAAAAAGGAGAACTTCACCACTCCATCGTTGTCTGAGCTCTGAATAAACCTTTTGAGAATCACTTACTGTGTTCATTAATATACATAAACAACCTCCGTCTTTTACAATATCAATTGCCGTTTCAGCTATTTTTGTATAATTAGCAAGAAAAGGATAAAAAACCGGAATTACCTTCATTCGTTGAACCGTCTGTTCTACACTCCTCTCACAAACAGAACCGTTCTCCAGTATTGCGGTAATCTGCGGATAGCTATCTGACAGTTTAGCAGTGGTATAAGATGCAAACAGTTCTTCCTTTTTTTTCTGCGTGAGTGTTGCCGAAAGCATTACCACAGGAATATCGAGAGCCTTGCACCATTCTAGCAGCCGTTTGATAATTTCACTCATATAGGCATCATAGGAATGAATTTCATCGATTACTAAAACCTTGTTGGCAAGTCCTAAAATTCTTAAGGCACCAAACCGCACAGTTGTTGCCGCCAACATTGCCTGATCAACAGTACCAACGGCAAACTGACCTAAAAGGCCTCGGCGTGTAGGCATAAGCCAATTAATAATTTCTTCATCAGACACTTCATTTTTATCGCAAAACCCATTACGCAACTCATCGGTGTGTTCAATCCATGACATAGAGTGGACAAGTAAAATTCTCTTATGTGTATTAAAATGTCTGAGCATATCTGTCATTCTGACAACCATCTGATTAGCTGTCGCGCCTGTCGGCATACCAATATAAAAGCCGTTTTTTCCCCATTGTTTTAACATTCTGAGAGCTGCAAATACACCTGCTTCAGTTTTCCCTTCTCCCATCGGTGCTTCAATAAGGACCATTCGATAACGTTGAAACACATCATCATTAAAAAGTGATTCCACCTCCTTCTGCAATGGTCTAACATCCTCTGATAAAATGTTTGGCCAGAGTTTACAGAAAGATTCAGGAAAAGGAATTGTGTGAGGAAGAAGTCCGCTTTGAACTATAAATTTTTTAGCGATATTATTAATATTCTCCTCAAAATCAGATCTTTCAATCCAATTTTCAGCATTTTCAAATGAAACACTAGAAGAAATCCAATCAGATATAATCATTATGGCAAGCAAAAGAGAACCTATGACGCCTTTTTCCCATCCGTTTGAATTTAGATAGTTTGAAAAAGTTTCTTCTTTAATGAAGTGTCGACGCATCAATTTTTCAAAATTTTTTTGATGTTCGAACCATACAGGATCCGAGCTACCACCTGGTCCTGTTTTTCCGGGATGATGAGCACCAATTATCATTGGAATAATTTTAAAAAGGCTGTTTTTAATGTCTTCATTTTTTAAAATATCCCTGACAATCATTTCGCCTGTTTTCTCATGCCTGACTCTGATGGAAGAAACCAACTGTTGTGGATAATCAGGTTCAAGTTTCAGCAGCTGTAATGTATAAGAATCGTTTGATTGAAAATTAATTTCAATCTTACCTATATCATGCAAAGAAACATAATACCCTAAAAAATTTCTCAAATTTTCAGTATCAAGTTTTAACTGTTGTCTAAGTAAGTTTTTTACACCATCTGATAGGTAACAATCAAATATAACCTGGGCAACGTGACCACTAATCAGACCATGAGTCACTACCGACATTCTTGGATTTGTTTTTGCCCAAAAATCTTTTAATTCCATTGTCAATTAATTTGCCCAGTAATTAATATCAACCACTCTCTTTTAAAATTCATATTACATCTATAACACGGTTAAATTTGATGAATACAGGAGAAACCAGATGAAAAACGCTACATAAAATCATATCAAAACAAAAAACAAGTTTGAATATCAACATTTGTTTTATTATTTTAAATTATTACATCCGTCACAAATTATTTCTTTTTATTTTTTGTCATACATAATAATATAACACTGTATTCATTTCATTTTAAAAATAAAATAATCTATAATATGTAATAAATTCATTTAAACAGACATAATAATTCTATATAAACTGTATTTAGAATACATAATGGAACAACTATTCAAATAAAATATTGTAATATCAATAACTAACTTATTTCAGATTACCCCTTTATCTGTTACTAATATCCGAAAATTTTTTGGGAACACCATTACTACACATCAATAATCTTAATACATAGATTGCACTACAAGATAAACTAGAAACACTATCCTACTACTCAATTTGAACATAATGAGCGAGGATGAAATATATTTTGCAACCAAAAATAAAAGAGGAGCAACTTAAACAGTTACATTTAATTCATTCAGTAATTCATTCAGGTAAAGCTCTGACCAGCATATTGAGCCTGCCTGTCTGTACGGCAGATACGGGGCGGTTCCGCAGTTAACTCTATGAATTGAATACAAAATTCCGGAAATCTTACAATAGGACGATTCAAAAATTTATGTTAAAATATGCGCCGTTTAATCACAATTATGCATATTTTCCGTATTTCCGATCACCGGTCCTACCCGGAAAATATGATAAAGCTTAAAGATTTTAACTCAGGAAAACTTATATGGCATTGCATCCATTTGCAGGCAAACC
>CACWIL010000144.1 GCA_902760905.1 uncultured bacterium | reverse complement strand
GGAAGCTGAGAGCTTTCCATAATCTCAGATGTAACAGCCATGTGATGATTATCTGCAACGCTTCTTATAATTTTCAGACCTTCTTCACCCAATCCCTGAAAAGCATATGGGCTTGTCCTCGGCTTAAATGCACCGCCCCTCAGTATTTTTACATTTGATTCAGAAAGTTCCTGGGCTGTCTCATCCATCTGGTCATAAGACTCAATTGTACAGGGGCCTGCAATAAGACCTGTATATTTGTCCCCGAATTTTACACCATTAACCTCAATAACAGTGTCTTTTCCCTGGCTCGGACGAGCCGCAAGCTTGTAGTTTGTTGATAATTTAATTACTTCATCTACACCCGTCAGAAGCTCAAAATCTCTTAAATCGACTTCTTTTGTTCCGATTGCGTGAACAACTGTTCTGGCTTCACCATGTGAAACACGGGCTTCAAAACCTTTTGATTCTATAAACATTGCAACACGTTTAATATCTTTTTCGGTTGCATGACTATTCATTACTACAAGCATTGGTAAACCTCCGATAAAATAAATTATACAATAAAGGATTTTAGGGGTAAATAAGCGTAAATATATTTTTTAAAGTTATGGTTATTCTTCAGACTTGGTAATATTTTGTGCAAAAATATAAAAATTTTTCCTCAGAATGACAGCAGTATTATTAAACCGTCATTCTGAGCGGGTTATTGAAAATAATTTTCATTGTTAGAATAAATCTATAGCGAAGAATCTCTTTATATACAAAAAAGCGATACAAAAGTACCGCTTTTTGTATTATATTTACCTCTTTTCCTGTTCTTATAATGTAAAATCAGGTTCTGCCGGAAGAACATTCGGAATATTGTCTATCCATTTCTTCGCATATTCATTCGCCTGAACCCAGTTAACTGATAACAGACCTCTTTGTACCCAGATAAGTTCTTTAAAGAAGTCGTACTGCGAATTGATTGCATCAACTTTCGCCTTCAGATATAACTCCTGTGCATCTGCGAGCTGATTAACAGGACATTCGCCTCTGAGGTATTTTGCCTGTACCATCTCGTAGTTTTCCTGTTCTGCGAACATTGCTTTATAAGATTTTTCAATCATAAAGTACTTCGCTATTGCATTATTAACAACAGAACGAACTCTCATTTCTATATCCATGTTAACTTCTTCGAGGTATGCATTAAGTTCATTCAGCTCAGCCTTACATCTTGCAATCTCGGCAATCTTGTGTCCGCCTTCAATTGGTTTCCACTGCGCACCAATAAAGAATCTGAATGACTGCTGATCAAGTCCAAGATATGGTGAGTTATAATAACCTGTTGACATACCGGGAATACCGTATGCCCATGCATTTGCACCGGCTGCGACGGCAGCATCTGCACCTGCACCTGCAGCTGCTGCCGTTGCTGCTGCAGATGATGCAGCACTATTTGCACCTATCATTTGATTATGCCCTGCATTTTCATACGGAAGATTTCTGCCAAACTGTGTCTGATATTCAAGTGACATCTTTGCATTAGGCATGAAGAATTTTTGTCCGTAATTTGACATTTCAGCCTTCTTCATTGCTATCGCAGCTTTTAGCTTTGTTGTTTCTGGTGAAAGATACTGAACTTCTTCAACAAGCATTTCAGTAAACTTTTCCAGTTTCTTCGGGTCACGAACGTGGTCTATTACGTGCAAGTCGCTTGTAAAGAAAGCAGGGTCATTTGCCGTAAGCGGTTTAAATACAAACTCTTCTTTCTGATTCTTGTTGTTCAGCAATTTATTAATCTGTATCTGCATGTTTTTGTAATCAGCCTGCATAGAAAGAAGTTTCTTTTCTGATTCTGATACTTCACCTGCCCAACGGAATACTTCTTCATATCCGCATTTGCCTGTTTTTTCTCTTACACGTGCAATTGCAAGATTATCTCTTGTTTCCTGTACATGTTCTTCCTGAATCTTAAGCATATTACCAAGCATCAGCATTTCAATATATAAGTTTGCAACGTGATATTCTGTATTTGCTTTTGTCAAATCAGATTCAGCTTTATCAAATTTAAGTTTTTTATGCTTAACGATGATGTTAGTTACCAAATCAGGTGAATAAATAATCTGGTCCATAGCAACGGTGAACGCACCTACACTTGTCGGAACATCCGCATATGATCTTGCATATCCGCTGTTATATGTCTGATACCCCAAATCAAGTCTTAATGTCGGAAGATATCTCAAATAAGCACTTGTTACAGAACGTCTTGCTGCATTGATAAGATATCTTTTTCTTATCATATCAAGGTTGCTGTCATCTAATGCAGTTATTAATCCGTTCAAATCATAGGTCTTTTTTGGTTTATTTGAAATTACTACCGAGTTATTCAGTAATCTCAAAGCCGGTGTATAACCCAATGTTTCACCTGTATCTGCGTTATAAAAAATTACTTTGTCATCATAGAAAGGTATTCTTTCATTCTTAACAGGTTGTCCGTGAAGAACACCATGAATATTGAATGAAGTTGCTTCTGCAAGTTTTTTATCAACATCAGCAGTAGATGCACCCAGCATAGCCCCCAGTTCTACATCTTCTTTTCCGACAGACGAGAAAGTCGGTAACTTTTTGGCATTCAACTGCTTATAAAGTTCTTTTCTCTGCTCGGAAGACAGGTTGTACAAAGGGGTTACGAACACAGAATCAACATCCTTCGGTATTTTTGAAAGTGAAGCACTTATATTTGAATTAACCGGAAGAACTACAAAAGCCAGGTCGCACTTCTTTTCCTGAAGTTTTTTGGCTACAAAAGTATTCCAGTCATTTCTTGTTTTATAATAAGTTTCATTTAATAAAATAGCAGTCTTTTTGATGTTCGGATTTAAAACTTTGAAAGTAATAAAGTCGCTTGTCATCTGCTGAATCGGGTTAAAGAAATGCTCGCCAAAATCTCGTAAACCATACTGGTCAATTGTTACAACATATTTTGTTTTATTCTTTTTGCCCGTATAGTATTCACTTGATAAATACCCGAGAGATATAACCATTCTTGCACGTGAAGCAAGTGCTTTATCAGAAGCTGCTTTAGCTCCTTTTTCTGTCCAGTCACCCGTAAATATCAGGTCTTTTGGGAAATTTGCTATATAGTCAGGCAATAACTGAACCTTGATTGTTTTCTGGAACTGTTCAAGAACTTTTTGGTTTTTGTCAGAAGGTCCGTCAAAAACAAACGCAAGCTCTATCGGTTTTGCATTTGGGGCAGGTTTCAAATGGATTGATTTTGTTGTTACCGCCATTTGCTTGATTTGTTGTGCCTGCGCCTTTTGAGATTCAACAGCCTGTTTTTTCGCTTTTATATGCGCTTCATTTTGCTGAATGGTTGCAGCCTGCGGAGCCGGTTTGACACTCTTTGTTGCAACTGTTTTAACTCCCTTTTTAGTATTGGTTGCCCCTTTAGAAGCTGCAAAAGCAACTCCTGTATACATTACAAATATTGTCAAAGACAATAATGCACTAAAAATCTTCTTCATATATCTCATACTCCCGATTTGTTAAATTCTCACTCTCAAAAAAACTTAGTTGTATTTTACAACCATATTATCAAAAACAAAATTTTTTGTCACAAAAATAAATTTATATTTAAAATTTGTAAAAAAACTTTACAAAACATTATTAAATTACTTATCAGAAGTAACTTCTGATAAATCTGCCTGAAATTTTCTGCTGAGTTTATGCAATATTTCTATTTCACTGTTATCAATATTTTTAAAGATATCTGTTATAAACTGCTTGATTGTGGGTATATTATCTTCTACTATTTTTCTGCCTTCTTCGGTAGGATGCAAAAAATAAACAAGTCTGTTATTAACATTTCCGTATTCTTTTTTTATCAATTTTTTATTTTCAAGAATTTTGAGAATTCTGTTAGTATTCGATTTATCTTTCATAATGATTTCAGAAAGTTGCTGTTGATAAATATTTTCAGTTCCGCAAATTGTATCAAGCACAATAAACTGCTCTCCGGTTATTCCGATATTCAGTGTTTCCAACTTATTTTTAAGCTCCTGTTTGAGCCCTTTTATAATTCTGTCAATCGAATATATAACAGTATCTACATAATGTTCTTTATCAATATCAATCATTTATTCTCCCCTGTTTGTTATTTACCATAAATATCTCATAAAATAGAGATTCTTCGGGCGAAATTGATTAATGCCCTCAGAATGACGATATTTTAAATTATTTTTGTGTAAAGTTGTATATAATTACCAAAATTTTAATTTCAGTTAGCTAGTTACCCAAGTTTATTTCAGGATTATATAAAATCTTTTACATATTAAAAAATTTACAATATAATAAGAATATGATAATTTAATTAATAATGGGGGAATTAAGATGAAAAGTATTGTTCTGGCAGGAGGAAGCGGAAGCCGGTTATGGCCTTTATCAAGAGATGAATACCCTAAACAGTTATTATCTTTTGACGAAAAAGAAAGTTTACTGCAAAAAACATATAAAAGACTCTCTGCCATTTCAAAACCATCAGAGATAGTAACAATAACAAATGTTAAACATTCGCAAAATATAAAATTCCAGCTTAATAAAATTATTGATGGTAATATTGTTTTGGGCGAACCTCTTAGTAAAAATACAGCCCCTGCTATAGCATCCGCTCTGGAGTATTTCAGGCAAACCGGTGCTTCTGATGATGTTGTAATAATAGTTCCATCTGACCACCTTATAAAAAATACTAATGATTTTTATAAAACAGTAGAGTCCGGGAAGGCTCTTGCAGAACAAGGATATATAGTAACTTTTGGGATTAAACCGAATTATCCTGAAATCGGATATGGCTATATAAAAGTAAATGAAGAACTAAGCGGCGGACATAAAGTAGAAAAGTTTGTCGAAAAACCTGATGCGGAAACCGCAAAAAAATATTTAGAAAGTGGTGATTATTACTGGAACAGCGGAATTTTCATGGGTAAAATATCCGTATTTATGTCAGAAATAGAAAAATATGCCCCTGATATTTATCAAATCATATCTGAAATTGATTTTTTAGAGGACAAAAATATAAAATACAATACGTATAACAAAATGCCTTCTATATCAATAGATTATGCAGTAATGGAAAAATCAGACAAAATAGCACTGGTAGAATTGCTTTCTGACTGGAATGACCTGGGTTCATGGCAATCAATATATGATGTTAAGGAAAAAGACCAAAACGGTAATGTTACAATCGGACAAGTTGTTGTAGATAATGTTACAAACTCTCTAATCTTTTCCCAAAAAGAAATTGTTGCGGTATCAGGCCTGAGCGATATTATTCTGGTTGAAACAGAAGATGCAATTATGGCATGTAAAAAAGATGAATCACAAAATGTTAAAAATCTTTATAAAAAACTAAAAGCTCAGTCAAGTGATACTACAAAGCTTCATAAAACAGTTTTCAGACCCTGGGGATATTATACCTGCATGAACCAGGGGAAAGGATACCTTACAAAAACCATTTGCGTATTACCGAAACAAAAATTGTCTGTACAATCACACGAACACCGTTCTGAACATTGGGTTGTACTTGAAGGCTGCGCACTTGTTCTAAAAGACGGCAAAGAATATAATATTGATGCAGGCGGAAGCATAGATATTCCGGTTGGCGTAAAACATTCTTTGCAAAATCCTTATGACAAGGACTTAAAAGTTATTGAAGTCCAAAAAGGTGATTACCTTTCTGAAGATGATATTATCAGATACGAAGATTGCTACGGAAGAGTTTAAGCTAATTTTGAACTAAAGTTTTAAGCGGAATATAATCAAACCTTTCATATCTGTCAAAGGTTGATTTTTGCTGGATATAAAAATCTTCTTTTACTTCTTTCCAGTTATCATTTACAAAATCATATGAGATAAACCATGGATTTTCCCTATTTGTATATCCGTCATATTTAAATCCAACCTGCGGATAAAGTTCTGTTGAGTTTTCTGTCAAGATATAGACACGCAGACCACTTTCATTTGCACCACCTGAATATTCATTACAGACAAAAAAATCGTCACAGGCATAATACCTGTTTCTTGTACCACCGCTTATAACATGAACAGGTTTTCTGTTAACCATTGTATACATGTCATACACTATTCCTTTCCAGGCACCATCTGCTATTTCTCCGATAAAAAGTTCATCAATGCCATCACCGTTAACATCATAATAAGCATACCCGACTTTTTCCAAAACATTTTTGTGAGATGCGGCTATAACATTATACATATAACTCATATTTTCACTTTCCAATTTTGCCGAGTCCCATTTTTCATTAATTGCGGTTATATGTTTGTTTAAAATCCCGCCATACAAATCTTCACCCTTGGTACCTCTCCGGTAGTAATATTTGCATTTATTCTTAGGCATAATATTTTTAACAACAATGTCCGCATAATTATACAAAAAATCATAAGAAGGTGATTTTTGATTTACGTAATCATACTGAACATCTGTCGGATGGTGCAAAACCATATCATATACAACACCTTTTCTGTCTTCAAATTCGCCGACTTTTTTGCTTCCCGGCATCATTGCGTGGTCTGACGGATTTTTAAACATCTGCAATCCGAAAGCAAATCCTCCAAAACCTGCTTCTTTAGAAGGTTTGT
>CACWIL010000143.1 GCA_902760905.1 uncultured bacterium | reverse complement strand
CCGTATCCATTTCTGTATCATTTCCTAATACTTCATATACAGCCTTAGAGTTAAAATTTCTCCAGCCAAATTGGTCATCTGCAATTAAAACTTTTTTCATTTTCTTAAATCTTTAGCTCCGTCAAGATATACGAACTCAGGCTCAAAATTTTCGCTGCAGTTTACGACTATGAGAACTCTTATGCATTTTGCAAGTCCGGTAGGAACAGCCATTTCGTTCATACACATCATTGGAACTTCTCTCCATTTCAGATTTACTCTTGCATATTTAGCAGGAAAATCAGCATTCAAATCCTTTGTAACAGTAAAAATAACATGTGATATCGAATCAATTTCAATATTATTTTTTTCCATAATAGTCTGTAAAAGTTTTATTGTTGCTGCACCAATTGCTTCTGGTGTATTTTCTTCGGCAGTAATTGCCCCTCGGATTCCTTTTGTTATCATATATACCCTCCTGTTAATAATTATTTTCTCTTAGATAAAACAGCCCCGCAAGTGTCTGAGCTGCAAGTGCATATCCTTTTCTCTCCTGTTCTTGTAGCCAGGGGTAAATATTATCAATATCTACAAGTACTCTGTCAATAATTACTCCGCCATCATCGATGGGTTTTGATACAACATCATATTTATCAATATATGCGATAGCTATTGTAACAGTTTCCGATACACAACCCGGTGAACTTGCTGTTCTTCTTGTCTTAATCTCTATTCTGTCAGCCTCTAATCCTGCTTCTTCCAAAAGTTCTGCTTTAATTGCATCTTCTATACTTTCACCTTCTCTTTCATCTCCAACCAATCCTGCAGGAACTGCTACTGAACGTTTTGATATACCTTCAGCAACAAGTGGCGGACGTTCTTCTATAATAAATAATACCTTATTTTTTTCAATTACAGGTACGATTATTACAACATCTTTTGCATTTGGTCTGTGCGCATAAACCCAGTCACTTCCTGTTTTTGACTTTGTACTCTTTAATTGTAAATATTTTGTATCGTATAATATTCTATTGTTCAATCGTATAACTCCGCTTTTATTCTCCAAAATATATGTTTTCATTAGGGCTTGCCGGAAGTTTTACTGAAAATTCAGTAAACTCGCCGACTTTGCTTTCAACTGTTAAATTCCCGCCATGAGCTTTAGCAATTTGAAATGACAAATATAAACCAAGACCGGTTCCTATTTTTCTGAATTTTTTTGCTGCCGAATAATATTTGTTAAAAATTTTGCCTATATCTTCCTGAGAGATTCCTTTGCCATAGTCTTTAACTTTTATAACTATATATTTCGGCTCTTCACAGATAGTAATTTCTATAGGTGATTTTGATTCTCCGTAAGAGATTGCATTTTGAATCAGATTTTTAATTACTCTTTTTAACTGAATTTTATCAGCTAAGACTCTGATATCTCTTTCTGTATTTAATATAAGATCATTTTTTGACTTATCTGCAATAGGACGCATTTCCGTAATAATTTCTTCTAAAAACCCTTTCAACATTATATTTTCATGATAAAGTCTTATTGATTGGCTTCTGAATTTATATGTATCAAGTACTATCTGAACCAAATCAAGAAGTTCTCTGTTTGAGGACTGCATATTTTTAAGTGCAATCTCCTGCTTTTCAGAAATTTTACCGAAACTTTCGTTTAAGAAAAGTTCGAGCATGTTTGTTTCTGCAATGATAGGGACTTTCAAGTCATGAGTTAAGGTCGCAACAAAGTCTTCCTTCAGGTTTTCAAGCTCTATTTGGTCTGTAATGTTTCTGATAACAATTACATATCTTTTCTTTTTATCTTCTAATTTTAGTTCTATGCTGTTTGCTATAAAGTTTGAAGCTTTATCACTGAAAATTATAACATCGGTTTCTTTCAGATTATAAAATGTTTTGTTAAACGGAATGCCCATGTGATCTGTTAAGAATTCTCCCATAAGGCGGCTTCCTTCCATGTCGAACCATTCGCTGATTTTAGGGGTTGCTCTGAGAATTCTGAAGTTTTCGTCAATAATAACAAGACCGTCAGACAACGAGTTAATTACAGCTTCAAGTAGCTTGTTTTGTCTGTGCAGTTCATTTTGATACTCGGAAACCATTTTTTCTCTGTCATAAAGAGTTTCAATCATTCTGTTTAAACTCTCTGCAAGAGGCTCTGAGTTTGGAAGTTCTGCTTTTTCAATTTTTTTTGTTAAATCGCCGTAACGTACTGAGTTTATTGTTCTGGTTATTGTACCGAGATAGTCATTAATTTTCAGCCATCGTTTACTTGTTATACGTGCTGTTATTAAAAGAGTTACCAGAATGATTAGCACTATTGTATTAATAACGTGCATAATTAAGGTATTTTCAATTGCTATCTCATGTAACAAATCTAAATTCATATGATATCCTTCTTTATAACGTTACAAAATAATAAGAATTATAACTAAATTTCACTACTATTTTTTTTTATGATATAATTATAACAAATAAAAGGTAAGTTGAATGAAAAAGATATCAGGGTTATTAATGGGAGTAGCATGTTGGATGAATGTCCTTGTTGTTTGTGCTACAGAAAAATTTGAAGTATTACCGGATTTGCCTGAAGCTCTTTCTTCTGCACAAGCCTCCTCTGTTTCAACAACAAGCGACAACGTAAATGCTAATCTTGCTCAAAGTGTCGGGCAGGAACCTAACATAATGTCTGTTGTTTTTTCTTTATTGTTTGTAATATTGCTTATTTATGCAACAGGTATTATATACTCAAGGCTTAATAAAGTTGGTTTTAAAACTTTAAGAAAAATGAATGGCAGCGATGATACAAGAGTCTCTGTTATATCATCAACACCGCTGGGAAATAATAAAACTCTTCATATTGTTGAACTTGATGGCAAACGCATGCTTTTAGGTGCTTCTCCAAACTCAATTGATCTAATAAAAGACTTGGGTTCATATCCGCCTGAAGAAATTGAAGAAGGGGAATATTCTAAAATAGAAATTCCTAATATAAGAATTCCTAAAATTGAGATACCAAAGATTGAATTTCCTAATATAGGATTTACAAAAACTACAAAAAAGGCTGGAATAGATAAACTTTCAGAAGAGGAAAAAGAAATCAATAAAAATAGTAAAAATTTAAATAATGAAAAAGAGTATGATGAAGATTTTTTGATTTCTGATATTTATGAAGAAAGTTCTGATGGTATAATTGACAAGCTGTTTGTACCAAATGATGCTCAAAAGAACGAAAGTGATGAAGAGTCAAAAGAAAGTGTCAGGACTCAAAAAATAGCTCATTCTGTTGAACCTGATGAATATGCATTGTATAAAAAATATTTATAAATGGTCTTTATTTATAGAGGAGTCATTATGCAAAATACTATCACGGTAAAAAATAAGAAAATTGGTGACGGTTATCCTTGTTTTATAATTGCGGAAATTGGAATTAATCATAACGGTTCGTTAGATTTAGCAAAGAAAATGATTGATATAGCTGTAACAACAGGGTGTGATGCTGTTAAATTCCAAAAAAGAACAGTTGATGTTGTTTATACTCCTGAAGAACTTGCAAAAGAAAGAAAAAGTGTGTTTGGTAATACAAACGGAGATTTGAAAAGAGGTTTGGAATTCGGAGTAAAAGAGTACAAAGAAATTGACAGATACTGTAAAGAAAAAGATATTTTATGGTTTGCATCATGTTGGGATGAAGGTTCTGTTGATTTTATAGAAAGATTTAATCCTCCGTGCTATAAAATCGCATCGGCTTCGCTTACGGATGATAATTTGTTAAAACATACAAAATCTAAGGGAAAACCTATATTTCTTTCTACCGGCATGAGTACAATGGAACAAATTAATCATGCTGTTGGCATTCTGGGTGAAGAAAATATTGTACTAATGCATTGTACTTCAACATATCCGTCTAATGCTGACGAAATGAATCTGAGAGTAATAGAAAGATGGAAAAAAGAGTATTTTTGTCCTATCGGGTATTCGGGACATGAGAGAGGTATAACTCCTTCTGTTCTTGCAGTTGCTCTTGGTGCAAATGCCGTAGAACGTCATATTACAATTGACAGAACAAACTGGGGCTCAGACCAGGCTGCAAGTCTTGAAACGGCAGGGCTATATCACATGGTTCGTGATATAAGACAAACTCCTGTTCTTTTGGGAAACGGCATCAAAATTGTTTATCCCAGAGAGTTACCTATCATTGATAAGTTAAGAAGAGTAAAATAATATGGCTATAATACTCCCTGATACTATTAAATTTGTTATTACGGATTTTGATGGAATTTGTACTGATAATTGCGTTTATATTGATTCAAAAGGAG
>CACWIL010000142.1 GCA_902760905.1 uncultured bacterium | reverse complement strand
AATATATAATAGTCATTCTGAGGAAGGGTAAATGCACTTTGTTTATCAGCACCACAGAGTCCGAAGAATCTCTAAAATATTAAAAGTTATAGCGATTCTTCACCCCCAAATTGTTACAGGGTTCAGAATGACAGATAACGAGAACATTAAATAAACAAAAGGATATAAAGAGAGCTTTATTATGCGGGCGGGTAAAGATATTTACTCCCCGATTTTTTTAGGGATAAGGGGTAAATATTTGACAGAATATCCCTGTTGCAACAACTACTACTACTGAATTTTAGCCAATTGTAACAATTTTTTGTATTCTGTTACAATCAAAAAAATGTCATTCTTAGGAGTGATAAATCGGCCAGCTTACGACAATAAAACAAGATTTTAAATGAATATTATTTTTTATTATGCGTAAAAGTATCACCTATTATTTTTACGCCATTTAGTGTCGTAACAGCTCCGGCTGTAATAAAAGTACCTCCGCCCGCAATCAAAGCTGTTGAGGTCCCTAAACTTGGCACTTCGGCAAATATGCCGGCTGCTGTCATAAATCCGCCTACAGCACATGAAACCAGACCGGAAATAAATTTTCCGTTACCTTTTATGATTCTTTCTGTTTTTACCTCTCCTTCAGAGATTACTTTATCACGATTTAAATCCCAAAAATCAAACTGCTTTTGTACGCCCTTTTTTTCGGCTTCAGCTCTTTTCATTCCGGCATATAAATTTCCTCCGGTTGTTTTCAATGGTGTTTCTTTTACAGGTGTTGTCATGATATTATTTTCCTCTTTAAAATTAAGTTCCTCGTATATATAAAGTATTTAAAAGAGAAATAAAAAAGGGGGAGAGTAAATGAATAACATTTATCCCTACCCCTGGAATTAAGAATAGCTGGAAGTATGAAAAAGATTTAATAATTATATTTAACTTAAATCTTAGTTGTAAAACTATTCTCCAAGCAGGTTATTTTTATATGTTATCTTTTCTTAATAAAGATTTACCCCTTTGTATACAAAAATCAGAATATATGATATGATATTTTTAGTAGTAGATATAATAAATTTTTGAAGATATATGCGATAGAAAAGATTGTTAATTGAATATTGATAGTTGTCGGGTAGGTTACATGTGCCCGAATGTCGTGTATATATAAAAAAATAGAAAGAAAAAAGGTGCCGCATGAACGGAATGCTCACAGCTGCAATTGTAGTAACCGTAATTTTGGTTGCTGTTATTGTCGTACTCTGGTTAAAGTACAGAGATCTTAAAACTCAGACTGACATTGCAAAAAAAGATTTGCAAGAGAGAGAATCAATTATGCAAAAGGAAGCTCTTATTAAAGCTAAAGAAGCTTTGCATAATGAGAGAGAACAATTAAACGAAGATGAAAGAGAACGCAGAAGAGAGTTCGCGCAAATTGAAAACAAATTAAGCAAACGTGAAGACTTGCTTGAAAACAAAATTCAGGAAGTTACTGATAAAGAAGCTGAACTTGATAAAATGAAAGATCAGCTTATCGAAAAGGAAGATTTTCTTGCTGAAATCGTACAAAAACAAACTGTTGAACTTGAAAGAATTGCCGGTTTAAGTGCAGAAGAAGCAAAAAGAATGCTTATGGAGCAACTTAAAAGTGATTTAGCGCAGGAACAAATGCAGTTAATAAGAGAAAACGAAGCTAAGATAAGAGAGGACGCTCTCGAAAAATCAAAAGAAATACTTTCAACAACAATGCAAAGATGTATGATAGAACAGGTTGTAGAATCTACTGTTTCTGTTGTTTCACTTCCGAATGACGAGATGAAGGGAAGAATAATTGGTCGAGAAGGAAGAAATATCAGAACATTAGAAACTCTTACAGGAGTTGATTTAATTATTGATGATACTCCTGAAGCCGTTGTACTTTCTTCTTTTGACCCGGTAAGAAGAGAAATCGCAAAACTTGCTTTAGAAAAACTTATTCAGGATGGACGTATTCACCCTGTAAGAATTGAAGAAACCGTTGAAAAAGCAAGAGAAGAAGTCGAAAAGAAAATAATGAAAGAAGGCGAGAATGCCGCTGTAGATATGGGTATAATGGGTTTAAACAAAGAACTTATCAGAAACCTAGGAAGATTATACTACAGAACAAGTTATGGTCAGAATGTTCTTAAACACTCTCTTGAAGTAGGGCATATTGCAGGAATGCTGGCTGCAGAACTTGGTGCAAATGTATATGTTGCAAAAAGAGCAGGGCTTCTTCACGATATAGGTAAAGCAGTAGACCAGACTCAGGAGGGAACTCATATTCAGTTGGGCGTTGAGCTTGCTTCAAGATATGGTGAAAAACAGGAAGTAATTCATGCGATTGAAGCTCACCATGATGACGTTACAGCTAATACAATAGAAGCTGTACTGGTAAAACTTGCAGATGCTATATCGGCAGGACGCCCGGGAGCAAGACGTGATACTTTGGAAATCTATATTAAGAGATTACAAAAAATTGAAGAGATAGTTAACAGCTATGAAGGTATTAAACAATCATTTGCTGTCCAGGCAGGTCGTGAAGTTCGTGTAATCGTTCAGTCAGAAATGTTTGATGATTTGGCTTCTCAAAAACTTGCAAGAGATATTGCGAAGAAAATAGAAGATGAGCTTGATTATCCGGGACAAATTAAAGTTACCGTAGTAAGAGAGTTCAGAACAACAGAAATAGCAAAATAGGAGAAAAAATGGAAAATTGAAAATGGATAATGGAAAGTTAATATTATTAAAATAATTTTCCATTTTCAACTATCCATTTTCCATTTATGACGATGAGCAATAAAAAAGATACTATAAAATTAATATTCTTGGGCGATATAACAGGCAGGCAAGGGCGCAATGCTGTTAAGTCGTATATTGCGTCGTTAACTGAAAAACCTGATTTTGTTGTAGCTAATATTGAAAATGCTTCTCATGGTTTTGGCTTAACAAAGAAAAACTATGAAGATTTATCTTCATCAGGAATTGATTGTTTTACATCAGGCAATCATATATGGGATAAGAAAGATATTTATGAATATATTGATGAAACAACAAATTTAATCAGACCTATAAATTATCCTGAAGGAACAAAAGGCATCGGTTCCCGTATATTTGAAGTAAACGGGCAAAAACTTGCAGTAATAAATGTTCTTGGCAGGGTTTTTATGCCTCCGATTGATTCTCCGTGGCAGGTTGTTCCAGAGGAAATTGACAGACTTAAAGAACTTGGAGTTGAACATATAATAATTGATTTTCATGCAGAAGCTACTGCTGAAAAAATATGTTTTTCAAAATATCTTGCACAAAAATATAATAATAAAGAGAACTCTTTAATAAAGGGATTCTTTGGTACTCATACACATGTTCAGACGGCTGATGAACAAATATATGACGGAATGGCTTATATAACAGATGCAGGTTTTTGCGGATCTGTTGACAGTGTAATAGGTATGGAGTTTGAAACATCTCTCCGCAGATTGTCAACCAGCCTTCCCGAAAGATATGAAATATCCGAAAGTCCGCTTGCGCAAGTTAATGGTGTTGAGATTTTTATTGATAAAACCGAATCAACACAAATAAAAAGAATTAATGTAAAAATAAATAATAATGAAAGCGGGGTAAACAGTGAAGGGTGATTTCCATATACATACCTATTACTCGGACGGTGTGTTTTCGCCTGAAAAGATAGTTGATTTGGCTGTAGAGGCAGGGCTTGAAGTTATAGCACTAACAGACCATGATAATGTGTTATCATATGAAGTTGCAAAAAATTATATAAACTCTAAAAATCTTGATTTGAAGTTAATTCCCGGAATAGAAGTCAATACGCTTTATAAAGATTATGAAGTTCATATTTTGGGATATTTCCCGGATGCTTCCAAGCCTGATTTTAAGGCTATGCTGAAAGCACAACAGCAGGCACGTATAAAGCAGACAAAAGAGATTTTAAGGCTTTTAGCAAAAAAAGAAGGTATAAGAATCAACTTCGAGGATGTTAAAGATATGGTTGCAGATGGTGGCAGTATTGGTCGTCCGCACATAGCAAAAGCAATTACAAATGTGGGTGGTACAAGCAACGTAATGGAAGCGTACAGCAAATATATACATAAAGATTCACCTGTTTATATTGAGCGTAAAACAGTATCACCTTTTGATGCTGTAGAAGTTATTTACGATTCTGGCGGAATCCCCGTTATTGCTCATCCGTATGACATTGATATTGCGGAAAAACTTATTAAGGAGCTTATGAATTGCGGATTAAGAGGTATTGAAGCATATCACAGAAAACACTCACCCGCAATCGTAGAGTATTTTTCTTCGATGGCAGAAAATTTAGGGTTAATAGTTACCGGAGGGTCTGATTTTCATGCTCCGAATATAATGAACGGACAAATTATTTTGGGTAAAAATTTTGTTCCGGAATGGATTTATGACGGGCTTATAAAAGAAAAGAAAAATATAGAGCTTGCCGGATAGTGTTAACAAAATTGTATTAGGTTTTATAATCTGCTAAGATAGTAAATATGTATCTAAAAAAAGAGAGAAAAAATGAAAAAAGGATTCACAATAGTAGAAGTTTCAATATTATTTGTAATATTTCTTATAGTTGCATTTCTTGTAGCACCGTTGTCTTTGGATGAAACAATGCAGGCAAAAAATGCTTCCAAGTGGCGTAAAGTTCAGGGTGATTTTTTAAATATTCATCATGCAATCAATACCCAGAAGGATGCAAATGATTTTGATTTTGCATCAGCATTTGATACTGTAATGGCAAGTGAAATTAAATCAGATACTGAGCCTTATAAAATAACTTATATGAATGGCACATTCCCAAGCGCAGAATATAGATTTACTCGTTATAAACAGACCTATTCCAATGCGATAGTTGCATACAGATTGTATGAATCATCTCCTGCAGGTGCGTTGGGTATTCTTATGTATGATGTAAATGGCTCAATGGGGCCTAATGTTTGGGGAAGAGATGTCTTTGGATATAATATTTATTCGGACAGGTTTGAACCGTTTTGTAAAAATGAAACATTTGCTAAGCAAAGACAAGATTGTTCAAAATCAGGAACAGGATTGTGTTGCTCAAGTTCTTATCTAATGTCAGGAAATTTTAATTAATGATTAATATATGTGTATTTGCATCATCATCAAATAATTTAGACGAA
>CACWIL010000141.1 GCA_902760905.1 uncultured bacterium | reverse complement strand
GCTCAGTTTTTACTTTTGATGTTAATTTAATTAACATAGTATATTCACCGATTTTATTAATTGGTGAACTTAATGAAACTGTTTTTCTGTCAATTTCAATATTAGATTTTTCTTTTAGTTCTTCACAAAGCTTTTTAGTTGTAATAGTACCGAATAATTTGCCGCTTTCTCCTGCTTTTGCAGATAATTCAATAGAACCAAGTTTTTCAATTTCTGCGGCTTTTGCAAGTGCTTCCTGATGGAGTTTTTCTTGTTTAGCTTTAATTCTTGCCATATTTTGTTCTCTGTTCTTTAAAGCACCTTCAGTAGCAGCTTCTGCATAATTCTTAGGTATGAGGTAATTTCTTGCATATCCGTCTTTAACGTTTACTAAATCACCTGCTTCACCAATATTTTGTACTTCTTTCTTTAATATTACTTGCATTTTCCTTTTTCTCCTTTATTAATATTTGGCTAGTTTACTTATATAATAACGAAAACATAAAAAAATGTCGAGAGGGTAATTGTCATTTATCAGTTTTAATGTAAATTTTTGTAATATTTAAGCAATTTTTTTTTAATAATTGTTTTTTTATTATTAGGTGAAGTGTATGAATGGTGTATATAATTATAACGGAATTGATTATCAGAAAAGAACAGTATTAAGCGAAACCGAAGGTTTCATACTTGCATCTGCTGTTTCCGGTGCAATTTTATCGCCGCTTGCTTATATTGGCAAACCTTTTGCTAATCAGCTTAAAAGAGAAGAGGTTAATAATTATATTTATAATGATTATTTTAAAAAAGCTTTTGATAAATCAGGATTAAAAGAAAAAGGTGTAGGGATATTTCCTGCGCAATATATAACCGAAAACAATGCTTATAAACAAGGTACAAATGCTTGTTTTATTCCAAATACAAAACAAGTTTTGATAAATACAGATAAGATATCAATAGCAGGTTTTCATGAACTTGGACACGCACTCAATGCTCTTAAAAGTAAATTTGGGGTAAAATATTTGGCAAAAATGCGTGCACCAGGTTATGCTATTGCAGGTATAATGGAATACTTTGCTATTTTTTCACGAACAAAGCCAAAGGGGGCATCAAGAAGTATAACTGATATTATTGAAGATAACTGCGGAAAAATAGCTTTCATAGCTATGCTTCCTGTTGTAGCAGAAGAAGCTATAGCAAGTATCAGAGGGATAAATCTTGCAAAGAGTGTGAATATGGAAAAAACTCTTGTTAATAATCTTAAAAAATTGTATGCAAAAGCCTTTGCTACATACGGAGGAAGGGCTGTACTGGGCGGCTTGGCAGTATATGCTTCAAGAAAAGTAATGGACTATTTTACAAGACCAAAGCCGGTTGAATAATATTAGTTGTTTGTAGCCGGAATATATTTATTTACTTCCTGATTTTTATTGTCGAATTTAATTATATTCGCTCTGCTGCCATCTTTATAATCTGATGTATACGTATTTTTAACTTTTAAATCTGAAGTATAAACTGTTTCTTTAACTTTTTGCCCCTCAGAATAATCACTGAATACAGAACCGCTTTCTGATATTTTATCTGCGTTATAGTATGTAAAACGTTTAATATCATCACCTTCATAAGTTGTACTAACATTGATTTTTGTATTACCGTCTTTGTCATACAATAAATGTTCTATTCTTAAATCAGTACCGTTATTAAGCGTTTCTTTACGCATAGAAATAACTTTTCCGGTTGCATCCTTCATTTCATATTTTACCGGATTATCTATATCATAATTCCATGTTTCGACAAAATCCATATCACCGTCAGCATTGTATTTTGTATGCCTGATTGGTTGTCCGGTTTCATTATTATATTCCCAAATATCATTTTTACTGTCATTCATTTTGTCATTATATCCTAAAGTCGTTTTAACCTGATGTCCGCTAGACACAGTTACTTCAGTAAATGTAATATTATGTCTGATATTATCAGAATTGTCTGATATAATCAGTAATTTATCTTTGTTATTTTGTATCATATAAATATTACTGTTTTTACTTATATCGGATATTACAGATTGAACATTCTGCGGTAGTGATGATGTAATTGCAGAGAGAGGCAATACTGAAGATGGAATATCATCATATAAATTTGTGTAAACAATTTTATTCTTCTTATCATCTTTTATATTTTTAACTTCTTCAATTCCTGCTTTTATAGTTTTTTTCTTGTCATTGCTGAAAGATGTCTTAATCTCTTCCTTCTTATTAACAGCAGTTTCAGCAGGTAAAACTGTTTTTTGTTCTAACGATACATCATTTGAAGTTTTTTCACCAGTTTTATTATTTATTACTGTTAACAAAAAAGCTCCTGTAATACAAATTAATACAGCAGAAATTAAAATTTTCTTTTTATTCATATCATACCCCATATCTATATGTATATTATAATCTTGTTTTCTGTTTTAATCAATATTTTTATGATAGAATTTTTATATGAATATAATAGAGAAATTAAAGGGAAATATAATAGTTTCTGTTCAGGCAATGCCTGATGAACCTCTGTATAATGAAGTTTGTATGAAAAGCTTAATGGCATCTGTTATTAATGGTGGTGCTTCAGGTTTACGTGTAGCAGGTTCCAGAGATGTTAAAAATGCAAAAATTTTTAATGTTCCTGTTATTGGTATAACAAAACCAGACAAACTTCCTGAAAACTGGAAAGAGGTTGTATATATAACTCCTACTCTGAAAGAGGTTAATGCTTTGATAGAAGCTGATGCTGATATTATTGCTTTTGACGGCACATCAAGGATTAGACCGGCTGATTGTACTCTTAATGATATTATAAATAAAGTTCATTCAGCGGGTAAACTTGCTATGGCAGATATATCAACTCTTGAAGAAGGTTTAAATTGTGTTAAGCTGGGTGCTGATATTATATCCACAACACTTTCCGGATATACTAAAGAATCTGAATCAGACTCAGAAGAACCTGATTTTGAACTTTTATCAAATTTAGTCAAAAATACGGATAGGCCAGTTATTCTTGAAGGCAGAATTTGGCAGCCTAAAGAAGTCAGAAAAGCATTTGAACTTGGTGCTTTTAGTGTTGTGATAGGTTCTGCAATTACCAGACCTCAACTTATAACTAAAAGATTTGTGAATTATAAAAAATAGGGTATAAATATGAAAAAAGCATTGGCGTTTGATATTGGCGGAACAAAAATTTATAGTGCAATTATTGATGAAGAAGGTAATATTTCTTCTGATATTGATAAGTTTTCAACTCCAAAAACATTAGATGGTATAAAAAATCTTTTAAAAGAACAGATTGATAAATACGAAAATCAAGTGGATGCAATAGCAATCGCAACTGCAGGTGCTGTTAATAATTCAAACTCCGCAGTAATCGGTTCAACCGGCAATCTTGTTCAGGGATACAGTAAACTTGATTTTCAGAGTTTAAGTAATAAAAGAGTATTCCTTGAAAATGATGCTAATGCAGCTGCATGGGCTGAGTATAAAATAGGCTCATCAAAAGGTTCTTCCGTATCTGTAATGCTTACACTCGGTACAGGTGTAGGCGGCGGCATTATAATTAATGATAAACTGTTAAAAGGCAAATCCGGTGCTGCAGGTGAAATGCATTTTAAAATGTATGCTGACAAAAGAAGACAATGCACCTGCGGAAGCTGGGACTGTTTTGAAATATACGCTTCAGGTACAGCATTAAAAATTGATGCAGAAGAAATGCTTAATGATAAAAATGTTACAACTTATGACGTAATTAATGGTGTTAAGCAAGGTAACAAAAAAATGACTGATGTATTGAATAAATGGCAAAATGATATTATTATTGGTATCGAAGGACTGGTCAATATTTTTGACCCTGATTGTATCGTATTATCAGGCTCAATGGCTCAGTTTGTTGATAATAAAAAGGTCGAAAGAGAAGTTAATTCAGATATAGTAACTACACCAACCAAAATATTAACGGCTACTGCAGGTAATTATGCCGGAATGATTGGTGTTACACTACTGGCACTATCACAGGAAATTTAAATGGGTAAAGCTAAAAAGAGAAGTTTTAATAATGGCATTAATGATAAATTCCCTTATATGACAAGGGAATCAGCTTTGAATTCTGTTATCAGTAATATTGAAAATAAATCAAAGGTAAAGCCTGAGAAAAGACTCAGGCGAAAAAGGGAAAAGGGATTAAAAAGGGAAATCTTTATCTTACATCTAAGAGAAAATACCGAAAGTCCTTTCGATATTATCCTGAATAACTTTCTTAACAGAATCATACTCCGTAGTAAGTGCAGTACGTTCTGTTTCTAATTTGTTAAGATCCATATCATATTGTTTATCTTTTCTGTCGATTTTTTTCATTTCGTGCTCATATTCAGCTTCAGCAATAGCAAGAGCTTTCTTGTCAATAGTAGAAGTAGTTGTGTATTCGAGGTTAGAATCACTCGGAACAGAAGTAGTGCTGTCCTCAGCTTTACCTCTGTCATTAATCCAAGCAGTTTCAACTCTGATTTTACCGGCTTTAAGCATATCCTGAAGGAATTGAGAGTCGTTTTCAAAAGCATCACTTCCGTATTGATCCATAGTAGAAGTGTATTCAAGCCCGCCTTCTTTTTGAATTAATTTTGCATAAAGCAGATAATAGTTAAATTTATCCTGGTCAAAATCTTCTGCTTCCCCGGTTCCTGTTTTTTCATAGATTTGTCTGGCAGACTTCTTGTAAAGTTTTTGTTGATATTCTTCCTGTTTTTCCTGTACAGCTTTAACTTTGTCAGAAACGGAATTAAATTCACTTTCATTATAAAACTCTTTAATTCCATTCAAATCATTAGCAAAAATTTTCTCTCTCAGCTCGCTAATTGAAGCATTTTCCATATCACCTTGCTCTTCTTGAGTGCTTCCGATTAAGCTGCTTTTACCAGCAATTGTCTGAATATCATCATCGATTTTTTCTTTAAGAGTATGTAAATAATCACTTTCCTCAAGTCCGTTTATTACGTCATTAACTTTATTCTGATAATCAGGATCCTTTGTATTAACTCCCATCATATGCATAGCAAACTCGTACGGATCACCTGTACCGCCATTGAAGTATTCATTGTAACTGTTATAAACAGATTGAGGAATAATTAAATTGTCACTACCGTCTCTGAAAACATATTGCTTATCCCCTGCAATATTATTACCGATACTGCCCACACCGGCAAGGTTGTTATATGAAGCCGGTATTCTGTTACCCTGCATATCTTTATAAGTAAGGGTTGTAGCATCGAGAGCTTCAGTATATTTTCTGTAAACTTCATCTTCTTGAGTGGCAAGCTGAATCTTGGCGTTTTGTATCATTTGAGCCTGATACTCAACGTCATGTATTCTTGCTGTAAGCATTAACAATCTTGATTGTGATGCCGCCATTCCCATGAGTGCTTTTCCTTTTTATTTGTCCCTTTGACATGGTTATCGGCATATTTCTGCAAAACTTTAGGGTTTTGGGGCGTTTTTTCTAAAATTGTTACATTTCGTTACATTTATGGCAT
>CACWIL010000140.1 GCA_902760905.1 uncultured bacterium | reverse complement strand
TTATGGAAAATATGTTAAATCAACATACCTTGATTCTGCATATAGCGATAACATGAGTATAAGACCAAACTGTTATTCAAATACTTCTGGTTACAATATTTATTCAGTTTACCTTCAATCACCACTTACTTCTGACAGTTACCTTTGGGTACAAATTGAAACTGGATACTGGTATAATCTTGGAAAAATCCCGGGGTTAAACAAATTCCCTTATCTGCCAAAATATTTGTCATTGTTGTTTCATGGGTTTCAGAATTGAAATAATCTATATCGATAGAATTTATTATTCTCTGCTGCAGAGCTCTTAATTGCAGCGGAGAACCACCTCCAACCATCAAAGTCCTTTCTTTTAAATCACTTATTTTTGCAATTTTCAGTTTTGCAAGTTCATCATCTTTTTTTGTTATTAAATAAATTCTGCTTGTATAAAGATGAATCAGTTTTGTATCGGGGACGTGTTTCATCTCATTATCAAATGTGAAAAATACATCCTGATTCCCTTTCAAAAATTCTTCGGGTTTATAAAATCCGTTAAATATCGGTGTAATTGAAATATCTGGGTATTTCTTGCCAAATTCTTTCATTGCTTGGGGTAAATAATAAATACAAGAACGAGTAGGCAGTCCTATTGTAATATTATCAGAATACTTTTTACTGAAATTTTGTGCCTGTTCTATTCCGAGACGCAACTCGTCTTTTACGGTTTTTAGTGTGGTAACAAATTGTTTACCGGCAGGAGTTAAAGTTGCACCTTTTCCCGACCTTTCAAATAGAAGAAAATTAAGTTCTTTTTCAACTTCTTTAATCTGATAAGTTAAAGTAGATTGCGAGATATATAAATTTTCTGCTGCTCGGTTGAAATTTTGTGTTTGAGCAAGCTCCAATATATAATCAATTTGTTTTGTGTTCATTTTTTCGTCCTCAATTATGCCCTCTTTTATATATTTACCCCAATCGAATTTTTAAATCAATAATTTAATATTTCAATTTGAAAACTTGGGGTAAATATATAATAATGAGAATAGTAAAAAACTATAAATCAAGGAGATGTTATTATGCAATATGTAAAATTAGGCAATACAGGTGTTGATGTTTCAAGAATTTGTCTGGGATGTATGAGTTTTGGAAAACCGGGGAAAGAAAACGGTGTTTTCCCTTGGGCAAAAGATTATGATGATGCTAAACCTATATTTAAAAAAGCAGTAGATTTGGGTATCAATTATTTTGATACTGCTAATGTTTATCAGCTTGGAACAAGTGAAGAAATTACAGGACGTTTGATTAAAGAATACGGTCTTGATAGAGATGAAATCGTTGTTGCAACAAAAGTACATTTTGGGATGCGTGAAGGCAGACCAAACGGTGCTGGTTCAAGCCGTAAAAATATTATGGCAGAAATCGACCATTCACTTAAAAGATTAGGACTTGATTATGTTGATTTGTACCAAATTCACAGGTTAGACCACGAAACACCTATGGAAGAAATTATGGAAGCTTTGCATGATGTTGTAAAATCAGGTAAAGCTCGCTATATCGGAGCATCTGTTATGTGGTCTTGGGAGTTTGAAAGGTTAAACCAAATTGCAGAACGCAACGGCTGGACAAAGTTTGTTTCAATGCAAAATCAGTATAATTTAATATACAGAGAAGAAGAAAGAGAAATGATGCCATTGTGTCAGGATAGAAAAATCGCAGTAGTTCCCTGGAGTCCGCTAGCAGGCGGAAGATGCGCTCACCCTTGGGGAACAAAAACCGCAAGAAATACCATTGATGAAGTATCACCAATGGTATGGGGTGCAACAGATGAGCAGGATAAAGTTGTTGTTGATAATTTAGAAAAAATCTCTAAAGAATTGGGTTATTCAATGGCACAGGTATCGTTAGCCTGGATGTTATCAAAACCTTATATAACATCACCAATTGTTGGTTGTACGGATGTTAAACACGTTGAGGAAGCAGTTTCATCTTTGGATATTAAATTGAGTGATGATATAATAAAGAGGTTAGAAGGAGCTTATGTGCCACACATTCAAACAGGATTATATTAGAATGCGTAAGCCGGTGCAAAGCACTACGATGGCGACACTCTGCCGAAGAAAAGGTGACTAAATGTCACGTTTTCTGAGAGGGAGATAATTGAGGCCGTTCGGCATACCTAAAAAGCCGAACAAAGCCGAAATACCCACAGGAGCCTTATAAAAAACTTAAAAGGAGAAAATATGAAAGTATTATTATTCAATGGTTCACCACACAAAAACGGCTGCACTTATACAGCATTAGAAGAAATTGCAAAAACATTAAAAGAAGAAGGGATTGATTCTGAAATATATCAAATCGGCATCGGTTCAATAACACCCTGCAGGGCTTGTAGTGCTTGTGCAAAACTGGGCAGATGTGTGATAAATGATGATGACGTTAATAATTTTGTTGAAAAATGCAAAGATTTCGATGGCTTTATTTTTGGTTCACCTGTTCACTACGGTTCGGCTTGCGGCGGCATTACAGCTTTTTTAGACAGAGCGTTTTTCTCTGCTTTATTATCAGGGAAAATGAACTACTTCAGACACAAACCTGCATCTGCAATTGTAAGTGCAAGACGTTCCGGAACTACAGCAGCTTTAGACCAATTAAACAAATATATGACAATATCTGAAATGCCGATTATTTCAGGCAGATACTGGAATATGGTACACGGACATAACAGTAACGAGGTAAAACAGGATTTAGAGGGTATGCAGAATATGAGAATACTTGCAAGAAATATGGCTTGGCACTTAAAATGTATGGAGGCAGGTAAAAATGCAGGTGTTCCAATGCCTAAAGAAGAAGAAATTGTATTTACTAATTTTATAAGATAAAGGAGAATGCAATGTCAAAGAATTTAATAGCATATTTTTCAAGAGCAGGTGAACAGTATTCGGTAGGTAATATCACTAAAGGCAATACCGCTATTGTTGCTGAAATTATTGCAGAAAAAACAGGCGGGGATATGTTTGAAATCAAAGTTGTTAATGATAATTACCCTAATGAATACACACCGCTTATTCAATTTGCAAAGAAAGAAAAACAGGAAAATGCCAGACCTGAAATAATGGGTGATGTAAATATTGATAATTATGATACTGTATTTATCGGCTATCCTAATTGGTGGGCAGAAATGCCAATGCCTATTTATACATTCATGGATAGTTATGATTTAACTAATAAAAAGATTTATCATTTTTGTACCCATGAAGGTTCAGGCGGTGTAAAAAGAGAGGGGTTTGCTATATATGGGCATACCGCACAGAATAACAGAGCCGAAGCAGAAAAACAAGTTTCAGAATGGCTGAAAGGAGTGGGATTTTAATGGAAGAAGTCAGAATTGATGTAAGAACACAAAGTCCGGATAGAATAGAAGAAGCAAGAAGAAGTGCGGATTTATGTTTCAGGATAAATCATACAAACCCGACAACACCTGAATGTCAGGAACTCGTTCAGGAACTTTTTAATCATACATTGGGTGAAAATACTGTTATTCATCCGCCTATTTTTACTATTTTAGCTGATAAAGTAAAAATAGGTAAAAATGTTGTTATTTTGAACGGTTTTCAGTGCATGTCTGCAGGTGGTTTGACTATTGAAGATAATACAATGATCTCTCTAAATTGTACCATTGCAACGAACAACCACGATATGTATGACAGATATGTTATTACCTGTAAACCAGTCCATATCAAGCGCAATGTATGGATTGGCGTGAATGTAACAATACTACCCGGGGTTACGATAGGTGAAAATGCAGTTGTTGGTGCAGGTTCAGTTGTTACCAAAGATGTTCCCGATAACGCAGTTGTTGTCGGAAATCCTGCAAGAGTAATCAGATATCTGGATGCAGAGAAGTTTAAAACTAAGGAATAATACAGTTCCGAGTATTTATTCAATGCAATAAAAAAACGAACCACTTTGGTGGTTCGTTTTTTATGATAAATATTTTTATTTTTGAATATCTAGATTGTCTAATAACTGGATTTCAACCTTGTCGCCGGCTTTCGCTCTGTATGTAAGTCCAGGAGTAATAAGTCCGATAGCTCCGCCAACTGCAAACCCAATCGGCATGCCGATTGCCAAACCGCCAACTACAACAGCACCTGCTGCGATACCGATACCGCATCCTGCTGCAGTACCGACAGCCATACCGCCTAAGGTTGAACCTACGCCCTTCCCAAGTGCATTAAGTTTGCCTCTTGATAAAAAGTCTTTTTTACCGAATATTTTAGCTTCAATAGGAATCTGTTTCCCGTCAGGGAGTTCCTTTTGAAGATGGTGGCAATATCTCTGTTCCTTCATTTGTATATGCTCCGTTTTCCAGCAGGAATGGTATTTCATCACCAACTTGTGCTGTTTTACTGTTAAAGTCTGATGCAAAAGTTAATTGCATAGTGTTAAACTCTAAAACGCTTACAAGTACGTCGCTTGTGTTAACAATATTTGTAGGTGTCTTTTTGGCTAATTTTTCAGGTAATCTTAAATGTTCTGTTTTAACTTGGTCTGCTGCAAATGCAAGAGAAGTTGCATTAAGCATTAAAGCACACAGAACTAATGATAATATCTTTTTCATAGAATCTCCTTTTTGTTTGTGATAATAGCATATTTAAGCCTCTTTGTAAATAATAATTTTAATTGATATTATGTTTATGGTATTATGGCTTTGTAAGGATAAACAGCAAATGATTACACACTGGCAAGTACCTCTTTTAATGACATTTCTAGCCGGATTCGCAACAGTTATTGGCGGATTTGTTACCTTCTTTGTAAAAAAGGGTAACCTAAAGGTTTTGTCTCTGGGGCTGGGCTTTTCTGCCGGTGTTATGATTTTTGTATCATTTACGGAAATATTATCAACTGCCGAAAATCTTTTAAAAATGTATTATCCTGTAAAATATCACTGGATGCTGTTTTGGGGATTTATTTCCGGTATTGTTATAGCAAAGCTTATTGATGAGTTTATTCCTGATCACGTCGAAGAAGATGACTTCAAAGAATCTTGTTCAGAAGAAGATGAACATTGTCAGAGAAAGCACAAAATTAAACGTGCCGGCTTGCTGACAGCAATAGCAATTGCAATTCATAACTTTCCTGAAGGCCTGGGAACATTTCTTGTTTCATCTCAAAATATCGCACTTGGAGCATCGGTAGCGATAGCAATAGCACTTCACAATATTCCCGAAGGTATTGCGGTTGCGCTTCCGATTTATCACGCAACAGGCAAAAAAAGAAAAGCTATTTGGTATTCTTTTTGGACAGGAGTTACAGAACCAATCGGTGCAATTATTGGTCTTGCTCTCCTTCATTGGTTTTTACCAGAAGCGTTCATTGGATTTCTGTTAATTGCCGTTGTCGGTATAATGATATACATATCTTTTGATACTCTGCTTCCGCTTTCCCACGAATACGGAGACTGGCACTATGCAATTACAGGTGTTATGTCAGGAATTATAGTAATCTGGGCAAGCCTGTTATTATTAAGCGGATACTAAGCTTCTGTATTATAATGTGCCTTAATGTAGTATTTTTAGTGTATACTTGCGTTACAGCTTTTTATTTTTGTACATTTGTATGTAAAGATATGTAACGATTTTTTGTTTTTTCCTAAAGTTTTTAAAAATTATGCCGTAATACATGATACTAGCTGGGGATATTAATCAACAAGAGGAGAATAAGTTTACTACGGAAATAATCACGCGAATCTGTTTGTGATTAAAGCAGTGATTTTAATCTTTCATAAAACAGATATTTGTGATGCGAATGAATTATTAATTTATCAACCAACAGAAAGGAGATTTTTATGACAACAGTAAATGCAAACATGAGCGCGGAGCAATTTTTTTGGGGAAAAATCGACCGTGATGGTTCAGGGAGTATTGAATCAATTTTTGAACTAAACGAGGCGGAAAGAAGAGGGTTTTCAGCTAAAATAGGAATGACAGCAGAAGAATTTATCAAAACAAACAAAAAAGCAATTCAAAAGAAAGCAAATACGGATGTAGA
>CACWIL010000139.1 GCA_902760905.1 uncultured bacterium | reverse complement strand
AGGAATCTGACAAATGAACGAGGCTTTAAAAAACTTAATTGCAGGATTGCGTAGTACCAAGTTTGATAATTACGGAGTCACGCAAGTACAACCCAAGAATATTAATATTGTTAAAGAAGAGCTTGCAAAAAAGTTCTGTTCTATAACATTGCCTAAAGAATTTGATTTGAAAGCTCTAGTAACAAAGGTTAACAATCAAATTAAGTATAGAAAGCAATTAGAGTTAACTAATCGTGAACGTAAAAATTTACCGTTTATTTTGTATAGGCTGGATAATAGCGAACCTACAATAAGAATTGTAATCAACAACATGGACTTTGAGCATTTTTCCGGTTTTCGAAGAATTATTTATGCGTTTTTTTCAGGTTATAAAACAAATAGTTTAATTACACAAATACTCAGAGATGAAATAAAACGTGCCATAGCACTATATGAAATTGACTTGACAAAATTGCGCTACTTAGATCAGGGACGTAACCAGTTTTTGTATGAATACGGAGTTAAATTCTTAGCTAATCATTTAATCAATGGAATAAAGCCATATCTTGAAGGTATCTCTTTTCCCTCTGGTCTTCATAATAGTGGTTTTGTACGGGAAGCAATTGTTTCACTGTTTGAGAGTAAAGACATTGATCTAAAAGATAAAATACGCTGTTTTCGAGAAATAGGGGATACAAATGTTTACGATAGCCTTTATCAGGATATTGCTAGTGCATTAATTCCGGAAGTTGATGAAAACGGAACACAGGAATATAAAGATATACTTAAAAATCAGTTTTATAAGGTTTTAGGGGATCCTCGATATTCTGAAACTACATATAAATGGAATAGCGTTAAATCTAAGGCACGCCAAATTTTTTTAACCTGGTTAAATAAAGATGCGCTTGAACTATTTTTTAAAATTATTTTGGATAATGCGAGAGGGACTGCCAAAGAAAGCGCAGTCAAATATCGATTGGCGTTTTGGGAAGCATATTTGCCGTATATGAGTTCGACATGGGTTTTGCTTGGTAGCGATGCAAGAAGAAGGGCAATAAGATTAACACAAAACAAAATGCTGAGCTATGGACATATTAATTCAAGTGAATCTTGTGTTTTTATGTTTAGCATTGGAGGTTTTACTTTTGTTGAAATGGATTATGGGTCATTACGAATATGGGAAAATGGTAAATGTCCTATGTCCTTTGGTCAAAAATATGCGTTTTTAAATGATATATTATATGCGCATTTTTTATTTAAAAAGTTTATTCATGCAAGTCCATCTACGTATAGTTGGCAAAATAAAGTTGGTGATTGGCTGTATTCAAATTGTAAAGTTTTTAAAACTGCAAATGATTGGAGGCCATAATCATGGCTAAATTTTGGGTTGTATCGGAAGCCGGCTTCTTCTTTAAAAGGCCTGATAGTGATAATAACAAAGAATGGAAATTTGTTTTAGCAGAATTAGAGATGCTATTTGTGGAGGATAAAGCCGAGAAGGTTAATAATGGATATATGATTCCTCATTCAGTAGCAGCCTCTTTTGACGAAGAAGAAAGAAGTATCTTATCATTGCCTGAGGTGTTTCCTTATTTTATTTCTATAAAAACTAGCGGTATTGTTGGTTTTAAGAGCTTTCACTATATTGTTGAGTTTTTACGCCCGGATGGAAGTCCGTTTATTAATCCAGTAGTTATCGGTTCTTTAATTACTATTAGCCCGGAGAGGGAGTATTTGTTCTCTTTTCCACAGTTTCAAATTGTTTCTGCGGCAATGAGTACAAATGAAAAATTAAGAATATTGGTCTCACATAAAGATTTAATGCGTGATGGACTTCTGTCTATTGCAAGATTAAAGGAATATGGAAAAACTGTTGAAGCAGTATTAGATAGAATTATAGAAAACCAAAAAATAGTAGTTCCTGATAAACTGTCTATAAATGTTCGAAAATGTGAAGACGGCTCATATACAGTTGAGCCGGTTCTTCTAAAAAAGGACATGGTAGATGGTGAAACGAAATATAACCCTATAGAGAACGCAAGCTTTGCACCGGCATTTTCAGAAAAGGATATTGTTGAGGCGAGTTATGTCGGATCTAACGGCGTAAGGTATGTTTTTGATGATAATCTTATAAAAGGGCTACAGGAAGTAAAAAAATATAAAAAGATTGATCAAGAAACTGCTGAGGAGTTGATTATTGGTGCAAGTTCTAAATTTGACAGCAGTATTTTTGAATTTGATTTAAAGTTCTATGCTGACCGCGTTATAGATATTGCTGAATACGTTCGCAAAAATCTCCCTTACATCCGGCCTGATAATGGCGGTTGGTTACCTGAAGAAGGAGAGGCAGGACAAGGGGAAGAAAATCCTCTGGAAGGTATAGAGATTAATAAAGAAACTTCAAAAGTTTTATATGAAGCATTGCACGCTGCGCAATCTGCCAAAAAAGAAAACTTTGTATATGAGGAACGGATTATCCCTATTACGCCTAAAGTTGTTGAAATTATTGAAACGGCTTACCGGAAATTTTGGGGAACACCAGGGAGTGATGAGCCTGAGCCGGATGGGGGAACAGAACTACCCATTGACCAACCGGGAGGTACTGCTGTGCCGGAGGGAGGCGGTTCTCCTGCTACAGGAGGCGGAAGTGATCCAGGTTCGGAACCTGTTGTTCAAACTAAGAAAAAAGTTCTAATCATTGAAGATAATATTGAACAATTAAAATACATTGAGAAAAAGCGCTCAGATGAATCAAATCAGATTACAAATGATAATATTCTTAATGGATTGGCGGAAGATATAAAGCTTTATCAGCATCAGAAAGACGGTGTCGCCTGGATTCTAAAATGTTGGAAAGAAGGTTATAAGGGCGTTTTATTGGCTGATGATATGGGTTTGGGGAAAACCGCTCAGGCGTTAGCTTTTATTTCAGGCCGTAAAGCAAATTCTGAAAAATTATTTAAACAATCTGTGCTTATTGTTGCGCCGGTATCTTTACTTGAAAATTGGAAGGAAGAAATCAAACGGTTTGTAAAACCAGGGCTATTTGAAGGTACTGTTTCGTTCTATGGCGATGAAGCGGCAAGGTTTAAAGTTATAAGTGGCCTTGATTTAACTACAATCGCGGAGAATCATATTGTATTAACTACATACGAAACACTCAAACAGTACCAGCTTTATTTAGGAAAAATTGACTGGTCTGTTATGATTATAGACGAAGCACAAAAGATAAAAAATCCTACGACAATGGCAGCGATGGCAGTGAAGGCAATGAAATATGACTTTGCGATAGCCATGTCTGGTACCCCGGTCGAGAATTCTTGGATTGACATCTGGAGTATTGTAGATTTCGTAATGCCCGGAAAGCTCTCAAGTTTAAGTGACTTTAATACAAATTATCAAAACAAATTAGTAAAGTTTAAAAATGATCAAAAAGAATTAGAACTGTTAGGAAAGCAATTAAAGAAACAACTTTCGCCAATATTTTTACGCAGACTAAAGAAACAATATTTAAAGGACTTGCCTCATAAAAAAATAATTAAGAAAAAGGAAGTAATGCCTGAAGAACAGAGGATTGCATACGAAAGTATAGTCCGTGAAGCAAAGAATAAAACTGAAGAAGGTACTGTCAATAAAAAGAATATGTTGCAAATAATTGCCCAGTTGAGAGATGTTTCGTTATATCCGTATCTTGCAACGTATAGTGATAAAGCTTTGATGGAAGAAGATCTTAATACAGTAATTAATTCTTCTGCACGTTTAAAATGGACATTTCAAGTTTTAATCAATATTCGCTCAAAAAATGAAAAAGCGTTAATTTTTGTAACCAGTAAAAAAATGCAACGTTTAGTTCATCGATTAGTCGAGGAAGTATTTGGTATTGAAGTCGAAGCGCCTATAAATGGCGAATTATTGAGCGGGAAAAGGCAAAGGATTATAGATAAGTTTTGTAATACAGAGGGATTTAATGTATTAATCTTATCACCGGAAGCTGCAGGAATTGGTTTAAATATTACTGCTGCGAATCATGTTATCCACCTTGGCCGCTGTTGGAATCCTGCTAAAGAAGATCAGGCTACAGACAGAGCATACCGTATAGGACAGAAAAAAGATGTCAATGTTTATATTCCGATGGCATGCCATCCGAAATTGGGAGAGAATGCTGCATTTGATGAAAAACTAGATGAATTATTAGAATTTAAGCGAAAATTAAGCGACAGTGTCATTTTCCCAACTGGTGACAGTGAAGCAGACGGAATAGGAATATATACTACAATCATTAATATTGGTGGTGGTAAAGGTGCTGACGATCCTTCTGAATCAGGTTATTGGAAAATAGAGGATATGAAGAAGTTCGACGGATATGTTTTTGAACAGGTTATAACTAATTTGCTTAATAACATTAAAGATTATCAAGCCTCTAAAACAA